>NZ_KV808297.1:241048-275386 GCF_001812205.1 Rothia sp. HMSC069C10 | reverse complement strand
GGGGGGGGGGGGCTAGCTCACGTGTAGAAGAGCGAAACTAAGAATCTGCAGGCGCCTCGGAGCCAGAGCCCGCCGGCGGGGACTTTACGCCCTTGGCCGCCTTAGTGCCCTTGGTAGCCTTTGCCGGCTGCCCCTTAGTGCTCGCCTTCGCTGCGGCTTTCGCCTCAGCCTTTGCGATGGTCGACGGGCGCAGACCGTTCTCACGCGCATAATCGAGCAGCTTCTCACGCAGAATACGGCGGCCACGATGCAGACGAGACATCACCGTGCCCAGAGGGATATCCAGAATCTCCGCAATATCCTTGTACGCGAACCCCTCCACATCGGAGTAGTACACCACCATGCGGAAATCCTCAGAGAGCTCGTTCAGAGCCTCACGAACCTCCGTATTCGGCAGGGCACTCAGCGCCTCCGCCTCGGCAGAACGCAGACCCACCGCATCATGCTCACCGGCCTGAGCCAGCTGCCAATCCTCCACCGTCTCACCCTGAGACTGCTGCGGCTCACGCTGACGCTTACGGTACAAATTGATGTACGTATTCGTCAGGATGCGGTACAGCCACGCCTTCAGGTTCGTACCCTCGGTGAACTGGTGGTACGAAGCAAAAGCCTTCATGTAGGTTTCCTGCACCAAGTCTTCAGCATCGGCAGAGTTGCGGCTCATCCGCAGGGCGGCAGCGTAGAGCTGATCCACATACTGCATAGCGTCCGCGGTAAAGCGTTCGCGCAGCTCGCGGGTATCCGCTGCGGTGTTGGTTTCAGCCATGTTTCTCCTCTACAGGAACGCGCCAGGCGTTCACTTCCATAACGTAGAATTCTTCTCTTTATTCCGCAGAATGCGCACAAACATCTGCGGGTAAAGCAAAACCCCGGGTCCGAATAATATCCGAAACGCCGGGGTTTTAAAGTGTATGCAAGATACCTTATGCGTTGGGGCGCTTACCGTGGTTTGCGCCGCCCTTACGACGGTCCTTGCGCTTACGACCGCGCTTGCTCATCAGAGCCTCCTTATAGTGTTCA
Organism: Rothia sp. HMSC069C10; assembly: GCF_001812205.1. Lineage (NCBI taxonomy): Bacteria > Bacillati > Actinomycetota > Actinomycetes > Micrococcales > Micrococcaceae > Rothia > Rothia sp. HMSC069C10. The sequence goes on along the minus strand of NZ_KV808297.1, from coordinate 274,366 downwards.
TGGATGCACGCCCCACCTTCGCGGTGCGCGCTCCCTATTACCTGCCCTAGCAGAGGCGGTCACCGAAAACCGGTGGCCCACGCTATAAGGGCAACGCCGTCTATTTTTTCATAGAAACGGCATGATTGCATCTTGGAACCGGGATATGAGCTAAAAAACACGAACTTTCTTCGCATCAACTCACAGTCCCAACCGGGGGAGCGGGCTCTTAGCCGTGCTCTGGAATGTTCAGCCAGTTGTACCAGCCGCGGTGCAGAACCAGCCACGCCATCAGACCGTAACCGGACTGACCCGGGCGGCCGTCATTAGCGGCAAGGTCGTTGCGCCACTGCTCATGGTGAAGCAGCGGGTTGAACGTATCCACGTACACGTGGTTACGGCGGGTCACCACATCCGCGTACGCCGCCGACAGGTCAGCGATACGGCGGTTACGCTCAGCGTCCAGGGTCGGCGGCGGACCAACAACCAGAACCTTAATGTTGTTCTGCGACGCCATATCCACAATGTTCGCCAGGTTCAAACGCGAACGAGCGCTGGTCAGACCCAAATCAATGTCAAAGGTCGACGGAGCAATAATGAGGCGGTTATCAGCACCGGGAACGAAGCGGCGGCGCGCCTCCTCGAACCAGCGTGCATTCAGCTGCTCGCTACCTTCATTGGGGGCGGCAAGGTTATATGCCGCAATGGATGCAGTGGTCTGCGGGGTGCGCGCCATAACGCGGCCAAACCAGCCGAGGGTACGGGGGTCGCCAACACCGGCGAGCAGGTCATCGCCGACTGCCACAATTCGAATATTGCGTTGCTCCACGGAATTCTTTCTTCAGCAGGATGCGCCCGCCGTGAGAGGCGGCAAGGCACGTGAGTAATAGTCTTCATATCTAGGATAAGCGCTCTTGAGCCTCTTTTCGAACTTAATACCCTCTCCGGTAAGCATCCGAGACTAAAAAACCCGTCTGCCCGCCAGAAACATCTGACGGGAAGACGGGTTTTGAAGAGCTAAAACCTTAGCAGTTTAGCTGTAGAAGACCTTAGCCTTCGAAGACCTGCTTGAGCAGAGCCTGAGCCTCAGCTTCGTGCAGCTTACCGGTACCAGCAGCCGGGGAAGCAGCTGCGGGGCGGGAAGCAAGACGCATACGGCGGTCGATCAGCGGCTGCAGGTTGAGAGCCATGAACGGCCACTGACCCTGGTTAGCAGGCTCGTCCTGAGCCCACACAACGTCGGTAGCGTTCGAGTACAGAGCCAGCTGCTCCTTGATCTCCTGCTCGGGCAGCGGGTACAGCTGCTCCACCGAGACAATAGCGGTCTTGGTGTCGCCGCGGCGCTCGCGCTCAGCTTCCAGATCGTAGTAGAGACGGCCGGATACGAAGACCACACGCTCAACCTGAGCCGGGTTGATGCCCGAACGATCGCCAATCACCGGCTGGAACGAACCCTCGGTGAAGTCCTCGATGGAGGACGCAGCAGCCTTCAAACGCAGCAGCTGCTTGGGGGTAATCACCACGAGCGGCTTGTACGGACGGTGCTGAGAGTGGCGACGCAGCAGGTGGAAGTGCGAAGCCGGGGTCGAGGGGCATGCAACAGTCATGTTGTTCTCAGCGCACAGCTGCAGGTAACGCTCAACACGAGCCGAGGAGTGGTCAGGACCCTGACCCTCGTAGCCGTGAGGAAGCAGCATAACCAGCGAGGAGCGCTGGCCCCACTTCTGCTCGGCGGAGGACACGAACTCGTCAATGATGGTCTGAGCGCCGTTTGCGAAGTCACCGAACTGAGCCTCCCACACCACGAGCGAGTCGGGGCGCTCTACCGAGTAGCCGTACTCGAAGCCGAGAACGCCGTACTCAGAGAGGAAGGAGTTGTAGATACGGAACTTGCCCTGGTCCTCAGAGAGGTGCTCCAGCGGCGACCACTCTTCATCAGTGATGTGGTCGTGCAGAACAGCGTGACGCTGAACGAAGGTACCGCGCTGAACATCCTGACCGCTCATACGAACGTCGGTGCCCTCCATCAGCAGCGAACCGAAGGCGAGCAGTTCACCCATACCCCAGTTCACGTTGCCGGTGCGGCCCATCTCAACGCGCTGCTCCATGAGCTTCTTCAGCTTCTTGTGGACGGTGAAGCCCTCGGGCTCCTTACCGAACGCATCAGCGATGTGCTGCAGAGTCTCACGGGAAATTGCAGTCTTACCGCCGTGAACGACCTCGGTGTTCTGCTGGGATGCGGGCAGTTCCAGACCGGAAACGTGCGCGCCAGCAGGAGCCGGTGCCGAAGACTGAGTCTCGACGAAGATAGCGTCCAGCTTCGAGTGGTAGGAGTCCAGAACTTCGTCTGCCTCTTCCTGAGAGACATCGCCACGACCGACCAGGTCCTGTGCGTACAGGGTACGGGTCGAGGGCAGGACGTCAATATCCTGGTACATCTTCGGCTGGGTCATCGACGGATCGTCAGCCTCGTTGTGACCGCGGCGGCGGTAGCAAATCAGGTCAATGACAACGTCGCGACCGAAGCGCTCACGGTACTCGAATGCCAGGCGTGCGGCGCGAACCACTGCATCCGGGTCATCAGCGTTGACGTGGAAGACCGGAGCCTTGGTCATACGCGCAATGTCGGAGGCGTGGGTTGCGGTGCGGCCGTCGTTCGGCAGGGTGGTGAAGCCAATCTGGTTGTTCACCACAACGTGCACGGTGCCGCCGGTGGTGTACGCCTTTAGGTCAGCCATCTGCAGGGTCTCCATGACGATACCCTGGCCAGCGAACGCTGCGTCACCGTGAATCAGGATCGGCAGGACCGGGTGGCCCTCAATGCCCTGCTCGCGGTAGACGTCCTGCTTAGCGCGGACGATACCCTCGAGCACGGTGTTTGCAGCCTCAAGGTGCGAGGGGTTAGCAGCCACGTACACCTGGGTCTGCTTACCGGAATCGGAGGTGAAGACACCTTCGGTACCGAGGTGGTACTTCACGTCACCGGAGCCACCCTCGTAAGGTGCTGCGGTGCCGGAGAACTCACGGAAAATCTGAGCGTAGGACTTACCAGCAATGTTGGTCAGCACGTTCAGGCGACCGCGGTGTGCCATACCAATGGCAACGCCCTTCAGGTCGTTGTTAGCGGCCTTGTCCAGAACAGCGTCCAGCAGCGGAATCAGGGACTCGCCGCCCTCCAGGGAGAAGCGCTTCTGACCCAGGTACTTGGTCTGCAGGAAGTTCTCGAATGCCTCAGCCTCAACCAGCTTGGAGAGAACACGCAGCTGCTCCTCGCGGGTGGGCTTAGCAACGCCGCGCTCCAGGCGCTCCTGGAACCATGCGCGAACTTCGGGGTCCTCAGAGTACATGTACTCAACGGACAGGGAGCCGGAGTATGCCTCGTGCAGGCGCTCCAGGATGGTGCGCAGCGGCAGACGCTCGGAACCGCCGAAGCCACCGGTCGGGTAGACACGGTCCAAATCCCACAGGGTCAGGCCGTAGTTCTCCAGCTTCAGGTCCGGGTGCGAACGCATCTTGTAGCCAACGGGGTTGGTTGCTGCGGTCAGGTGGCCGTGCACGCGGTAAGCGTGAATCAGCTGCTGAATACGTGCAACCTTGGAAATCTCGTGAGCGTCATCGACGTGGTTGTCGCGTGCCCAGCGGACCGGCTCGAAGGGAACCTTCAGGTCGCGGAAGATAGCGTCGTAGAAGTCGTCGCCGCCGAGCAGGTAGTGCTCAACCAGCTTCAGGAACTCACCGGAACCTGCACCCTGAATGACGCGGTGGTCGTAGGTGCTGGTCAGGGTGATGATCTTGGACAGGCCCTGCTGGGTGATGAGCTTCTCGGACAGGCCGCGGAACTCAGCCGGGTACTCCAGAGCACCCACACCGATGATGGCAGCCTGGCCCTTAGAAAGGCGGGGCACCGAGTGGACGGTACCAATACCACCGGGGTTGGTCAGCGAAACAGTGGTGCCGCGGAAATCCTCAATGGTCAGCGCGCCGTTACGGCCACGCTTAACGATGTCGTTGTAAGCCTCCCAGAACTCGCGGAAGCTCAGCTGCTCAGCACCCTTAAGGTTCGGAACGACCAGGTTGCGGGAACCATCGGGGCGGGGCAGGTCAATAGCCAGACCAAAGTTCACGTGCGCGTTGTGGATTGCAACGGGCTTGCCCTTCTCGTCCACACCGTAGGTCACGTTCATCGAAGGCATCGCTGCCACTGCGCGAATCACAGCGTAACCAATGATGTGGGTGAAGGAGACCTTGCCGCCGCGGGTGCTTGCCAGGTACTTGTTGATGGCAGCACGGTTCTCAATGAGCAGCTTTGCGGGGACCGCACGAACGGTGGTTGCGGTGGGGACAGTCAGCGACTCTTCCATGGTCGTGACAACTGCCTTAGCAGGGCCGCGGAGGGGGACAATCTTGTCTTCAACAGGTTCCACAGGTTCAGCCTTCTTGGTAGCAGCGGGAGGGGTGGGGTTAGCAGGCGCAGCCGCAGGCTTCGGTGCCGCGGGGGCGGGAGTTGCTACAGGTGCGGCAGGTGCAGCCGGTGCGGCGGGTGCCGCAGCAGGAGCTGCACTAGCGGTACCGGCGCCTCCCAGCGCCTTGTCGATGGTCTCAAAAATGGGCCACCATGAAGGGTCCACGAGGCTCTTGTCCTTCTGGTAACGCTCGTACTGTTCTTCAACGAACCATTCGTTACCGGCAAATTCCTCAGGCACCAGATGTTCTGGCAGATTTGGCACGTTAAACGCCTCTTCCAATTAGTGTGAATTTATCCGTCGCGTCCGGGACTCTCCCCGGCATAGACGACCCGCGTCTTCGAGGGGCGAATCATCACGCTGAGCATGTGCGCATCGCCTAAGATGGTGGCCGTATGTGCGGGGTGTGCACCGTACAAACCTGCCTAGCGTGCCGTGAACGTCGGGGTTCATCCGCTTGCATGGCGGCACACTCATGCTCCTATGTATAAGTGTAAAGAGAAGCACGGTGAACTTTCCAGCTCATCGCGCTATATCCGCAATGCAATTTTTCACTCTTGCTGATTAGCAATGAGCCGCGTGCGCAACAAGTACTGTCTTGCACTTGTGAGCAGGCACTCTACAGCACCGGGAAGAGACGAAACCTTCGCTAAAATATGGGGTATGGATGACCCTTTGAGTAAGACTCTGACTACTAACCAGCGCAGAATACTGCCCGCGTACTCTGCGCAACACGGCACTGTAACACCCAAAAACACCACCTCCGATGCTCAGCATCTGGACAGCCTGACTGCGGGGCTGCCCCGCCAAGCCCAAGGCGCAGCACACCAGTCGATGGAGGCGGTGGCTGAGTGGATCTGATTCTCCTACTCATCGGCCTGCTCCTCATCCTGGGTACCGGCTTCTTCGTCGCCGTAGAGTTCTCCCTCGTGGCACTCGAAACCGCGACCGTGCAGCAGGCAAAAGACTCCGGCGATAAAGCCGCCGACGCCGTCCTGCGCTGCCTCAAAACCCTCTCCACTCAGCTGTCCAGCTGCCAGATCGGCATCACCATCACCACGCTGCTGACCGGTTACACCCTCGACGCCGCCATCAAGGCGCTCACCACCGGCGCCATCAGCAGCCTGGGTCTGCCCACTAGCGTGACCGACATACTCACCCTGGTGCTGGCGATGCTCATCGCAACCCTGCTCTCCATGGTCGTCGGCGAACTGCTGCCCAAGGGCCTCGCTATCGCCGAACCCTACGATGTGGCCCGTCGAGTCGCCCCCGCGCAGCTCGCCTTCACCCGCGTCATGTCCCCGCTCGTGCGCATCATGAACGGCTCCGCCAACTGGATCCTCGGACGCTTCGGCATGGAAGCCAAGGAAGAACTCTCCGCGGCACGCACCCCCGAAGAGCTCTCCTCCATGGTGCGTCGCTCCGCAGAAGAAGGCACCCTCGACTCCGACGCGGCTCGCTTCGTGGACCGCACCCTGCGCTTCTCCGAGCTGACCGCCTCCGAAGTCATGACCCCGCGCGGCCAGGTCGCCATGCTCGAAGACACTGCCCCCGTTGCCGAAGTCATCAAGCTGGCACGCTCCACCGGCCACTCCCGATTCCCCCTCTATAAGGGCGACCACGACAACATCGTGGGCGTCGTGCACGTGAAGAAGGCGGTCGGTGTGCCCCCGGAGGTACGCGAAACCCTCGAAGCCGGCGCCCTCGCAGAAGACGTGCTGCAGGTCCCCGAAACCCTGCACCTGGATGCGCTGCTCACCCAGCTACGCCAGGGCGCCCTGCAGCTCGCCGTGGTCCTCGACGAATACGGCGGAACCGCCGGCATCGCAACCCTCGAAGACCTCGTCGAAGAAATCGTCGGCGAAGTCTCCGACGAACACGACCGCGGCCGCACCGAACGCCCCCTACGCTACGGCAACGGCGACTGGGTGTTCTCCGGCCTGCGCCGCCCCGATGAAATCAACGCGCTCATCCCCGGACTCGAGGTTGAGGAAAGCCCCGAATACGAAACCGTCGGCGGCTTCATGATGGAACGCCTCGGCCGCATCCCCGAAGTAGGCGACAGCGTCCCCGTACCCGGCGGCACCCTGCGCGTCGACACCCTTGAAGGCCGCCGCGTGGACCGCATCCGATTCACCCCCACGCCCGCCACTAGTGCACAGGAACAGACCGAGAAGGGAGGCAACGCATGAACGACTGGGTAGCCATCGCACTGCTCGTCATCCTGCTCGCCGGAAACGCCTTCTTCGTCGCCGGTGAATTCGCCATCATGTCCACCCGACGAGCACAAATCGAACCGCTCGCCGAAGAAGGCAACAAGCGAGCGCAGACCGTCATCTACGCGCTAGAAAACGTCTCGCTCATGCTCGCCACCTGCCAGCTGGGCATCACCATCTGCTCGCTGCTGATTCTGAACGTCTCAGAACCGGCACTGCACCACATGCTGGAGGTGCCCCTGCACCTGGTCGGCCTGCCCCACGCGATCGTGGACGTAATCGCCTTCGGTATCACCCTGATTCTGGTCACCTACTTGCACGTGATTTTCGGCGAGATGGTTCCCAAGAACGCAGCCGTGACCCTCGCCGCCCGCGGCGTGGCTCTCTGGATTGTGCCGCCCCTGGTGACCATCTCCAAGATTTTCGCCCCCGTGGTCGCCCTGCTGAACAACCTGTCCAATAAGCTGCTGGCGCTCATGAAGGTCGAAGCGAAGGACGAAGTCGCCTCCACCTTCACCCTGGGCGAGCTGCAGACCATCGTGGCAACCTCAACCGCGGAAGGCACCGTGGAAGACGACGCCGGCGTGATTGAAAGCGCCCTCGAATTCACCGAGAAGGACGTCTACGAAATCATGGTGCCCGGCGATAAGCTCGTCACCCTGCCCTTCGGCAGCACCCCCGCCGAACTGGAACGCGCTGTGGCACGCAGCGGCTACTCCCGCTTCGTCATTACCGACAGCGACGGAACCTACATGGGCTACCTGCACGTGAAGGATGCCCTCGCCATCGCCCCCGAGCGGTTCGAGGAGCCCTTCCCCTGGTACAAGCTGCGTTCCCTGGACACGCTCACCCCGACCACCGATATTGACGACGCGCTCGCCTCCATGCAGCGCAGTCGAACCCATATCGCGCAGGTTATGGATGAACAAGGCGTAACCCTCGGCGTGGTCTTCCTCGAAGACGTGCTGGAGGAGCTCGTCGGCGAAATCAACGACACCACCCAGGATGCGGTGCGTGAGCGTCTACGCCGCCAGCAGGCGCGCGAAGCCCAGTAGCCGCATGAAGCACAGTAACCGCATCGTGAGATATCCCGAATAAAACGGGAGAATCTTTGAACGCACAGTCCGCCCGGCGCCCTCGTCAAGGAGGGCGCGGGGCGGGCTGTTTTGCGGTCAAAAACGGCTTATGGGTGCTCCCAAGGGGTGGTCTCAGGCGGCGGGATGAAGCGGCAGTATAAAGTAGCGGTGGGGGAGCGCAGTAGGCTGAGCTAACTATCCCTGTTGCATAAGCTACTAACAGGGAAAAGGGTTGCCTAACAGCACCCAAATGACAACAATAAAGAGTTGTTTATACGGGTGTGCGCATGATGTAGTTAAGGAACCTACAGACTAGAACGAACCGAAAGAGAGCCCTCATGTCGCACCCGAAGATCACCCGCAAGCACTTCCTCACCGCAATGGGCTCACTCGCCGCGTCCTCCCTGCTACTGGCAGGCTGCGCAACCGAGAACAGCACCTCCTCCGGTTCGTCCTCCTCGGCTGGCTCCAACAATGGCAAGGTGAAGGTCGTCGCCTCCACCGACGTCTACGCAGACATCGCCAAGCAGGTCGGCGGCGACTACATTGAGGTCACCGCACTCATCGCCTCCACCAGCACCGACCCCCACTCCTACGAAGCCACCAGCGCCGACCGCCTCAAGGCAAAGGACGCTTCCCTGATCGTCATCAACGGCGCAGGCTACGACCTGTTCCTCGAAGACCTCGCCGGCAAGGACAACGCCTCCCAGAAGATCGTGAACGCGGTCAAGGTCAGCGGCAAGCTCACCGACGCCGAATACACCCACCTGGTCGAGGACCACCGCGGCGGCGAACACCACGAAGACGGCGGCGACCACGCCCACGCACACGAGTTCAACGAGCACCTCTGGTACGACTTCGAAACCATGAAGAAGGTCGCCCAGAAGATCGCTGAAGAGCTCGCAGGCCTCGACTCCGCACACGCTGAGACGTTCCGCACCAACGCATCCACCTTCTCCAAGGAACTGGACGCACTGGACACCACCGCCAAGGCAATCGCCGGTGAAGGTAAGAAGTACCTGTCCACCGAGCCCGTGCCGGACTACCTGATTTCCTCCACCGGCGCAGAGAACGCAACCCCCAGCGAATTCGCTGAGGCGGCAGAAGCCGGCAACGACGTCCCCGCACTCGTCCTGAAGGAAACCAAGGACATGGTCACCGAGAAGAAGGTCCAGCTACTCGCCTACAACGAGCAGACCTCCACCTCCCAGACCAACGAGGTGCTGCAGGCAGCTAAGGACGCCTCGGTGAACTACGTATCCTTCACCGAAACCCTGCCGGAAAACACCAACTACCTGGCATGGATGAAGACCAACGTCAGCAACCTCGAAAAGGCGCTCTCCTAAGTGACTGACAACAATAACGGTGCCGCCCCCGCGATTTCCATTCGCGGGGGTAGCCTCGCTTTCGGGGCCCGCACCCTCTGGAAAGATCTAACCCTCGACATTGGCGCAGGCGAATACTTCGCTGTGCTCGGACCCAACGGCTCCGGCAAGTCCACCTTCCTCAAAGTCGTTCTCGGCCTGACCGGACTCAACGCCGGAGACATCTCTGTGCTCGGCAAACCCGCACGTCTGGGCAACGCCGGCGTCGGCTACGTACCGCAGCAGAAGTCCATCCCCACCTCCACCCCGATGCGCGCCCGCGACCTCGTGGGACTTGGCGTGGACGGGCACCGCTGGGGCATCCGCCTGCACGGCCGCAAATACCGCGCCAAGGTTGACGAACTCCTCGAAGCCGTCGGCGCGACCGAATACGCAAATGTGCCGGTGGGGCTGCTCTCCGGCGGTGAGCAGCAGCGCCTGCGTATCGCCCAGGCGCTCGCGAACGACCCGAAGATTCTGCTGGCTGACGAGGCGCTACTCTCCCTGGACCTCAACCACCAGTACGCGGTGGCTGAGCTGATTCACCGGTTCAACCGTGAACGCGGCGTGGCGGTGGTGTTCGTGACCCATGAAATCAACCCCATCATTGAGCATGTGGATCGTGTGCTCTACCTGGCAAACGGTCGTTTCACTGTCGGCTCGGTGGAAGAGGTCATGACCAGTGAGACTCTCACCTCCCTGTACGGAACCCCGGTGAGCGTGCTCAAGTCTAATGGCCGTTACGTGGTGGTGGGTGAGACTCACGCCAGCGACCACTGCCATATTGAGGGCACCGACCAGAACATTCACGGTTCCCACCTGAAGTCTGGTCTCTCCGAACCGCAGCGCACTCTACACCTTCCGGGAGGAACCACACGATGACCATTCTTGCTTCCCTCCCCGCTCTGGCACCGGTTGCCGCCGCGCAGAATGATTTGCTCTCCCGTATCTTCGTTTTTGACCGCTACGGCGAGCTGCTGCAGATGCTGCAGAACTCCATTTTTGCTGGCGCTGTTCTGGGCCTTATCGGTGGTTTCGTCGGTATTTTTGTGATGATGCGCGACCATGCCTTTGCGGTGCACGGCGTCTCTGAAATGTCTTTCGCGGGTGCCGCCCTTGCCCTGTTGCTCGGCTATGACGTGGTGACCGGCTCCATGGTCGGTTCGATTGCCTCGGCTCTGCTGATTGCCTTTCTGGGCTCTAAGGCGAGCAATTCGAACTCGGTCATTGGTGCGCTCATGCCGTTCGGCTTGGGCTTGGGTATTCTCTTCCTCTCCCTGTACCAGGGCCGTAGCGCGAATAAGTTTGGTCTGCTGACCGGTCAGATCGTGTCCGTGGATGCCGACCAGCTGCACACCATGATTATTGGTGCGGTGGTTATTATTTCCCTGCTGGTGATGGTGTGGCGTCCGCTGAGCTTTGCTTCCCTGGACCCGGAGGTCGCGCGCGCTAAGGGCGTGCCGATGCGCTTCCTGTCCCTGGTGTTCATGGTGATTCTGGGTATTGCTGTGGCGCTGTCGGTGCAGGTGGTCGGTTCGCTGCTGGTGCTGGCGCTGCTGATTACTCCGGCGGCTGCGGCGATGCAGGTAACGGCATCTCCGGTACGCACCCTGATTCTGTCGGTGCTGTTTGCGGAGGCGTCTATTGTGGGCGGTATTCTGCTGGCTCTTGCCGGTTCGCTGCCGATTAGCCCCTACGTGACCAGTATTTCCTTCCTGATTTACGTGGTGTGCCGTGTGATTGGTGGCGTGAAGCGCCGCCATAGCGCGTCGGGCCGCCAGCTGGCTGAGAAGGCATAAGACCTATAGAAAGAGCCCCACCTCGGGAATGAGGTGGGGCTCTTTCGTTGTCGTGCTGTGTTAGCGCTACGGGTCATGTACCCGGTGCGCAATGCGGGCTCAACCTGTGTGGCGTTGTGTTGCCTTGTCCTGATGCCCTGTGTGTCGTGCTGTAGCGGCGTCGAAAATCTTTGAAGGCGCCGTATCCTTCGTTGAGAAGGTTTTCCCCGGTGGGGGAGAGCTCCTCAGAATGAGGGGCTTAGAGGTTGCGGCTTAGCCTGCAACGTTAGCGTGCAGCGCCGCCCTGCGATTCTTCCTCGCGACGTGCCAAAGTGCAGTCCGGGCAGTAACCGGTCACTTCAACCACGTGCTCCAGCTCCGAGAAGCCGTGCTGCTTACCCATAGCCAGTGCCCAGTCCTCGAGGGCGGGTGCTTCTAGCTCAATGGCGGTGCCGCATCGGCGGCAGAGCAGGTGGTGGTGGTGATCTTTCACCCGGCAGTGGCGGTACAGGGTCTCACCCTCAACGCCCTTGACCGAGTCGAGCTCACCGGCGTTAGCCAGCGACTGCAGCACGCGGTAGGTGGTTGCGAGAGAGACCTGTTCCTTGCGGTTCGCGAGGGTCAGGTGCAGATCCTGTGCTGAGATGAAATCGCCGAGCTCTTCCATGGTCGCCTTGATGATGCGACGCTGGCGGGTATTTCGGGCTTCGGCGGGCTTCGTAATTCTCCGTACGGGAATATGAGTGTCCATTGCTGAACCTTTCGGGACGGAAATTCGCCTCATTGTGTGGTTGATCTTGTCTTACGACTTTACACCAGAGGCGTTCAAAAGGTGGTTGATTTGCGCTTTATCTCAAAAGTTGAAGCCGCCTCGGGGTAGGTGCGGAGGTTCGCGGTAGACTAAAACTATGAAGATGACGAAGTACACCCACTCATGTATCCGCCTTGAGAATGAGGGGCGCACCCTCGTTCTTGACCCCGGCAACTTTGCCGCAGAAGGCGAACACGCCACCGCGCTGGAAGGCGCCGATTACCTGTTCGTGACTCACGCGCATCCGGACCATTTTGATGGCCCGTCGGTGCTGCCGCTGATTGCTCAGCGCGCCGAGTCGCAGAACCCGTTGAAGATTTGGGCTCCCGAGGCTGTAGCCCAGGTCATCAAGGAGGCTGTGCCTGCTGCCGAGGTTACCGTTGTTTCCTCTGATTCTGAGTTCAGCATCCCCGGTTTTGAGGTGAAGACCTACGGCGGTCAGCACGCCCTGATTCACCCGCTGATTCAGACCATCGCTAACGTTGGTTACCTGATTAACGGTGCCGTGTACCACCCGGGTGACTCGCTGGTGGTTCCTCACCGCGTGCGTGCAAATACCGTCCTGGTGCCGATTCACGCCCCCTGGTCGAAGGTTCAGGAAGTCATCGATTTTGTGATTGCGACCGGCGCGCAGCGTGTGGTTCCGATTCACAACGGCATGATTAATCAGAATGGCACCGGCATTATTGAAGGCCTGGTGACGAACTTCGGTGCGAAGTACGGCACTGAGCTGAAGCACCTGAACCCCGGTGAGAGTATTGAGGTTGAGGCGTAAGCCTGACCGTTGAGCTTCAAACGCGCCGATGACGGCGCATGAAGGAGAGTATTGTGAGCACAATTTTTACCAAGATTATTGATGGCGAAATCCCGGGTCGTTTCGTCTGGAAGGACGATCAATGCGTGGCGTTCATGGACATCATGCCTCTGTCGGAAGGTCACCTGCTGCTCGTTCCCCGCGCTGAGGTCGACCGTTGGCCCGACCTGCCGGCTGAGCTGGCAGCGCACCTGTTCGCTGTGGCGCACAAGATTTCTGGTGCCCTGGATCAGGCGTTTGATAAGGACCGTGTGGCTCTGATGATTGCGGGCTTCGACGTTCCGCACACCCACATCCACCTGTTCCCGGCTGACGGCATGGCTGACTACGATCCCGCTAACGCGAAGAAGGATGCGACCGCCGAAGAGCTGGATGCGGCCGCTGAGAAGGTGCGTGCCGCCCTGCGCGAGCGCGGCCACGGCGAGTTCGTGCCCGAGGCGTAAGCGCCGTTTACAGCGCGTATAAACACGAAGGAGCCGCCCTCTACAGATTTGTAGAGGGCGGCTCCTTCGTTGCTATATCCCGTTGCCATATCCCGGTGGGAAAGAAGCTTAGTGCTTTTCAGCCTTGGAGATCTGCTCAGCCAGGTCCTCGGGGGAGAGGTTAGCGGAGGAGAACTCGGGGGTCAGCGGCAGGTGCAGCTGCAGGCCGGTACCGGGGCAAATCTCGACCTTTGCCGAGCGCAGCTTGAAGTCGACCACGTGGCCGCCCTGAACGCGCTCATCATCGATAAAGTGGGCGTGGCAGCCGGGCACCGAGATGCCCTGCTCGTAGATCGGGGTGCGGAAGCCAACAATCGTGCCGGTTACGTTATCGAACTGGACAATGTCCTCATTCTCGGTGGCCGCAACCATCTTCGGGTAGGGCTTCTCCTGCTTGATGACGGTGCGGGTGCGGACCCATTCGAACTCGCCGTAAATCTTGATGGCGTACATGTAGTTCTTGGAGACGGTGAAGTCATCCAGAATCTGCGAGGCAGACTTACGGAGTAGGTTATGCGGTAGTTCGCGCTTAATCATGGGCACGAAGTTGGTGACCACGGCGTAGGGGGTCTGCTGGCGCAGGTCGGGCAGGGATACGGAGCCGTCGTGGCGCACCTGGTAGCAGACGCCGTCGAGGACGACCATTTCGCCGTCGAGGCCGTTGAAGGTACCCACACCGAAGTTGCCGTGGCTCAGAAGCTCACCGATGGTCATCTCGCCATCGTAGATGCCGTCCAGCAGCTGGGACATGAGGCCGGTCTGAAAAACTTCGTTACGGAAAACAGTTTCACCGTTTAGGATGGTCGGCTGATATGCCATGAGATTTCTCCTCGTTACAGTGGATGCGGCGTCAGACGGGTCGGTCGGTCATCGGCGATACTCGCCCTAGCTGATGCTAAAAAGGGGAAGGGCGGCGGGGAGAACACGGCGTTGTGATGTCGTTTCTCGCGGAATTCGTAGGTGCCGCCGGCCGGGCGCACGCACTTTCATTGTACGCCCGTGCAGGAAGAACCCCGGGACTAGCGGGTACAACATCTTATGATGTGGCCTCTAGAGTGCTGAAAGCAGTCAACTGCACAAGGGCATAAAAATAGACTGGCATTCCCTCCGGTTGCACGACAAAAAGGGAGGGAACGCCAGCACCAACAGCTTAGCCCTTAGAGCCGCTCTAAGCGCAACTAAGATACACGAGGCTCAACGAAGCAGAAAAATATTGGACACGTACTGTCGCCAAAAGTGCTACAGCAAGATAGAAATCCGTAGAGATATGCCCGAGCACACAACAACGACCCATACGTTCCCAGAGGAACATATAGGCCGTTGCCTGTTCTCCAGAACGCACCCCCTACAAGGGGCACCGTTCAGGAAGAAAGATTAGACGCCGTAGTACAGCTGGTACTCAAGCGGGTGCGGAACCAGCGAGAGCGGCTCCAGCTCGTTCTTACGCTTGTAGTCAATCCAAGCCTGAATCAGGTCCTCGGTGAAGACGCCGCCCTCGAGCAGGAAGTCGTGGTCAGCCTCCAGAGCCGCCAGAGCTTCCTCCAGGTTAGCCGGAGCCTTCTTGATGTCCTTAGCCTCTTCGGCGGGCAGCTCGTACAGGTCCTTATCGATCGGTGCCGGCGGCTCGATGCGGTTACGGATACCGTCCAGACCAGCCATCAGCTGAGCAGCGAACGCGAAGTAGGGGTTAGCGGAGGGGTCCGGTGCGCGGAACTCCAGGCGCTTAGCCTTCGGGTTGGTGCCGGTAATCGGGATGCGGATACCGGCGGAACGGTTACCCTGCGAGTACACCATGTTGATGGGAGCCTCGTAGCCGGGAACCAGACGCTTGTAAGAGTTCACGGTCGGGTTGGTGAATGCCAGAACAGCAGAGGAGTGCTCAATCAGACCGCCAATGTACCAGCGTGCGGTGTCAGAGAGGTTAGCGTAGCCGCGCTCATCGTAGAAGAGAGGCTCGCCGTCCTGCCACAGCGACTGGTGGCAGTGCATACCGGAGCCGTTGTCACCGAACACGGGCTTAGGCATGAAGGTTACGGACTTGCCCCATGCGTCTGCGGTGCCCTTGATGACGTACTTGAATTTCAGCAGGTCGTCAGCAGCCTTGGTGAGGGTGTCGAACTTGTAGTTGATTTCTGCCTGGCCGGCTGCGCCCACCTCGTGGTGGCTACGCTCAACCTCAAGGCCAACCTCGTCCATTGCTACGCACATTGCGTCACGCAGGTCAGCCTGCTTGTCGACGGGGGAGACGGGGAAGTAGCCGCCCTTGACGGGGGTCTTGTTGCCCAGGTTGCCGCCCTCTTCCTTGCGGCCGGTGTTCCAGGGAGCCTCATCGGAGTCGATCTTGTAGAACACAGAGTTCGGCTCGACCTGGTAGCGGACGTCCTCGAAGACGAAGAATTCAGCCTCGGATGCGAAGAATGCGGTGTCTGCAATGCCGGTGGACTGCAGGTACGCCTCGGCACGCTCAGCGACGCCGCGGGGGTCACGGTGGTAGGGCTCGCCGGTGCGGGGGTTCACGATGGAGCAGATGATGACCAGGGTCTTCTCAATGCGGAAGGGGTCAACGTACGCGGACTGAACGTCGGGGATCAGCTGCATGTCGGACTCTGCAATGCCCTGGAAGCCGCGAATGGAGGAGCCATCAAAAAGCTGGCCGTTGACGAAGAAATCGTCATCAATCGCCTTAGCGGGCAGGTTGAAGTGCTGCTGCACGCCGGGCATGTCGGTGAATCGGATATCAACGAAGACTACTTCTTCGTTCTTGATAAAGTCGAGAACTTCCTGGGGGCTGGTAAACATGAGGACTGCTCCTTGTTCGACTGACGGTGCAGGAGGGTATCTTCCCTCATCACATTCAGTCTTTGGTTTAGTTTTTGGCCGCGGGCAAAACCCTGTGACATATCAAGCATAGTGGTTATTTTTTGCGCGTGCGTGACTATCGTGTTTCGGTAATGTTACAAATCCTGGAAAGGAGTTACATCTTGGTTGTCTTACGACACACAGCGCAGATGCTAACGCCCTCTAATAAAGCTCTAGTAAAGCCAACATCAATGCCAGCAACGCAATAACCGGGTATAACAAAAGGCCCCGGCCCTCCCCCCACGGGAAGAGCCGGAGCCTTCAAAACCTTATATCAGCGTCTCGCTTAGCGGCCGCGCATCGCACGACGGTCCGGGCGAGCACGCATCGGGTCAACACCCTTCGGCAGACCATTCATCGGGTTACGCATAGTGTTCAAGGTGCTCAGACGACCAGAAACAACCTGCATCTCCTGCTGAGTTAGAGCCTTCGGCAGCTTATTCATGGTCTTCACAACGTCCTTGAGCTCAACCTGACCCTCATCGTGACCGGTCTCAATCACGTGAACCGGCACACCGGGAGCCACACGAGCCAGGTGCTTCTTCTCAGTGTTCACCAGCGAGTTCACACGGCTGTGAGGGCCCTCGGTCACCAGCACAATACCGGGACGGCCCAGCGCACGGAACACCAGATCCTGGTTGCGGTTCGCAGCAACAGGCTGCTCCTCAACAATCCAACCGCGGCGCACCGAGTTCATCGCCGCACCACTACGACCGGGCTGGTTCTCAATCTGAGCAAAAGCCGCAGTCTGCGCGCGGCGACCCAGCAGAAGCATCGCCACAATAGCGGCAACGCCCAGACCCAGAATCAGGAAAGTAATCCAGTTACCCAGGGCAATACCGATGAGGAGGAAAACCAAAAGGGTACCCAGAGCCGACAGACTCAGAATCCAACCGATATTCGGGTCGGACTTCTTGGTCATCTGGTAGACCTGCTTCATCTGGGCGAAAGTGCCCGGAGTGCGTTCCTTCTTCTTTTTCTTCTCTTCGCGCTTATCTGCCACGATTCTTCCTCGGCTGGTTCTTCCGCGGCCCCGAGAAGCGCCTCAAACGCTCACGGAACCATAGTGACGTAACGATGCAGTGTATGCCTGCAATTTTTCTAGTTTACCCTACCCGCACAAGGGGCGGGGCATAAGGGGAGGCTCCCCGAACACCGGACGAACACCGGGTTCGAGGAGCCTCAACGCTCTCAGAAAGATTCTGAAAAGGCTTAGTAGCCCGCAGCCACCAGGGAGGAGGCTTCCTGCAGAGCTGCACCCTCACCCTCAATGTGGGCAAGGTTCTCAGGGATCGGGTAGCCGTTCTTACGCATTGCACGAGCCCACAGGCGACCTGCACGGTACGAAGAACGAACCATCGGGCCCGCCATAACGCCAGCGAAACCAATCTCCTCAGCCATGTTCGCGAAATCCACGAACTGCTGCGGCTTCACCCAACGCTCAATCGGGTGGAAGAGCGGGCCGGGGCGCAGGTACTGGGTGAGGGTAATGATGTCACAACCAGCATCGTGCAAATCGCACAGCGCCTCGTAAATCTCGTCATCGGTCTCGCCCATACCCAGAATCAGGTTGGACTTGGTGACCATGCCGCCTTCCTTAGCCTGGGTAATAACATCCAGGGAACGCTCGTAACGGAACGCCGGGCGAATCTGACGGAAGATACGGGGGACGGTCTCCAGGTTGTGCGCGAACACCTCAGGCTTAGCGTCAATCACCTTCTGAACATGCTCGGGAACACCCTTGAAATCGGGGACGAGCATCTCAACGCCGGTGTTCGGGCACATCTTGTGAATCTGACGGGTGGTCTCTGCGTACAGCCACGCACCGCCGTCTTCCAGATCGTCACGAGCAACACCGGTCACGGTTGCGTAACGCAGACCCATGACCTTCACGTTCTTAGCAACCTTGAACGGCTCAGCGTAGTCAACAGCAACAGGCTTGCCGGTCGCAATATTGCAGAAGTCGCAACGGCGGGTGCACTCGGAACCACCAATCAGGTAGGTTGCCTCACGGTCTTCCCAGCACTCGTAAATATTGGGGCAGCCAGCCTCTTCACACACGGTGTGCAGGCCCTGACCGCGAGCCAGCTCGCGCATCTCGTTGTATTCGGGGCCAACAATAGCCTTGGTCTTAATCCAGTGAGGCTTCTTCTCAATGGGAACCTCAGCGTTGCGGGCCTCCACACGCAGTAGCTTGCGTCCTTCAGGTGCGGTGCTCAAAAGTCTTCTCCTTGGTCTAGATGTGCCCTCTGTGCAGGTGGGCCATCTTCTATTTTACGCCCGCTCAGGCGTAGGTGAAACTGATTTTCGTATATGACGAACAAACCCGGGCGCATTACGTGTACGGCCCGTTCGATGCCTCTTGGCTGTGTCTAATCCTGTGTTTATTCCTGCGCTGCAACGGGCTCGAAGGACTCCGCCAGGCGGTCCTGATACTTCAGAAGCTCCGCCTCCAGCGGCTCTAAAATATCGGCGGGGGTGACGGTGCGACCCAGCTGCTCCGAAATAGTGGTAACACCCGCATCGCTAATGCCGCAGGGAATGAACTGCTGGAAGGGTGCGGTGTCGTTGCAGCAGTTAATCGCAAAGCCGTGCATGGTGGTGTTACGGGAAACGCGCATGCCCAGTGCCGCGATCTTCTTGTCCTGGGTGATGCCGTTGCCCAAAATCCACACGCCGCTACGGCCCTCAACGCGCTCACCCTTAATGCCCAGACCGGCAAGGACGTTAATGATGATTTCCTCGATAATGCGCACATACGCCACCACGTCAATGGGCTCGGGCAGACGCAGAATCGGGTAGCCGGTCAGCTGGCCGGGGCCGTGCCAGGTCAGCTTGCCGCCGCGGTCAATCTTGACGACGGGGGTGGACTTGTCTGCGGGGTACTCGTGGTCTTCGGTGCGTTTACCGGCGGTAATCACTGCCTCGTGCTCAAGTAGAAGAATCGTATTCTGGCGGGTGCGGTTAGCCACCTCATCGTGGATGCGGTACTGCTCGTCCAGGCACTCAACATAGTTCACATAGTTCGGGGCGAAGCCCACGCGTTCAATCGTCACAGACATACTTTCTACCTTAGTACTGCTGGTGGAGGGAAGAAAATTAGGGCGCCCTGAATCACGTGATGAGCGAACACGTCGGAATGTTACGTGAGGGTGTGCTCAAGGGGAGGGAGGGTAAATAAGCAGATAAATACCTGAATTAACCTTTGGGGTTCTTTAGGGTATTTGAACTATTTTAGTGTGCTTAAAGATATTATTTGATGTAATTTGATAACATGATGGTATGAGAAGCAAAGAAGCACACGTTCTGGAAAGCATCGCCAACTCGGCTCTACCCACCCTGCAGATTGTCGAGTACCGGGGCGAAACCGCCGCAAGCGCACCCACCAAGAGCACACCTGCCGTACGTTCCGTACCCTCCGCGCACCCCGGACGCTACACCCTGCGCACCATTTCTCAGCCTGCCCCGCTAGATCCTTCCATCCCGCCAGATCCCTCCGCCCAGCTGGTTCCTGCCGCGCCCACTCTGCGCGCGGCAGCCAGCGGGTACGGATTCGAGGAAAACACGGATGCATCCGCTCAGCGGCACGCCCAGACCCCGCAAGTAGCCGCCGCCCTACGTAACGCGCCCGGACTCGCCAAGCTCCACGCCGTTACTAGTGGGAGCGCCGATAGCGCCAATCGGCTGTGCCTCTGGTACGAGCCCCTCGACGCGGGCACTCTCGACAAGCTCCTGCGCGCTCGCACCCTGACACCCGCCGAGCTCATGACCCTGGCACGAACCCTGCACCGGGCGCTCGGCAGCCTCAAAAAGGTGGGGGAGGGGCGCGCCGAACTAAGCGCCGAATACATCGCGCTGAGCGCCGCCGGAGTGCCCAAACTCCTGCTACCTGACGCCGTCTACCGTGAAACGGCCCCTCAAGACGGAGAACAGCTCACCGCCGCTCGGGGCAACTACGCACGCTCCGCAGCAGCCCTGCTCTGGCAAGCCGCCTGCGGGCACGCGCCGGAACCCTCCACCGCCCGCGTACCCCTCTCACTGCGCATGGATTCACAGCGCATGGGAGCCGCCGACACCGCAACCGAAGGGGCGCCCAACAGCGAGTGGATTGAGCGCCTCGGCAGAGCCCTCGAATACCTGCTGGACGCACCCGCCCAGGAGGCGGCGCTCGCAGGGCTCAGCTCCGTGGTCGCCCTGGCGGAGGAGGTGCCGCCTCGCCCGCTCAACGTCTACCTGAGCTGTTCAGAACGAGCCCGCGCCCTCATTCCCGTAGCTGTGGAGCCCGCGCCGGTACAGAAGCTCTCAAAGACGCAGAAGGCGCAACGCTACCTGGCGGAACGTTTGCCACACGTGAAGAAGCCGGGCGTGAAGAAATCGGGGCGCGCAGCTACCGCAGGTTCTAAGCCGTTGAGCCCCACTGTGAGCCCCACGGCAAGCTTCGCAAAGACTGCGCCGCCCGCTCTAAAGAACGCAGATGCGACGGGCACATCCCGCCTGACGGTGCTACGCGGTGCTTTCGCCCGCCCCTCCGCGCGCCTGGGACTGGCTGCACGCCTGGGACTCGCCGCGCTCGCACTGGGGGCTATTGCGCTGCCTCTCGGGTTCACCCTCTACGGGCAGAACGCCCCGGCAACGGCGCAGCCCGTATCCGCTCAATCTGTGAACGCAGCGGGGGAGCATGAGCCCGGCGGCACGGAAACACAGGATCAGAGCGCACAGGACAAGACATCGCAGGGCGAACAGATCCTACGAGCCCTCATCGACCAGCGAAACCAAGAACGCCGTGCTCGAGGCGGTGCAGAGCTCACCCTAGACACCGCAGAAGAACTCAGTCGCGACAGCGAGAATATCCGCGTGATGGCGGTGGTCTCCGCACCCGGATACCGCGCCGATAAAACCGAGCAGGAAGCCCGCAAACTCAGCGAAGAAAACGGCGTCACCCGCCAGAAAGTCATCTTCGACCTGCACCGCGGGGAGAAAGGCTGGGAGATAGCCCGCGCCGAACCCGTCCCGGCATAGCTGACACCGTGCAGCTGACGCCGCGTAACTGACACTGTGAGAAACGCGGACACAACAAAAGCGGCGGCCCCACCCACCGAAGTGGATGGAGCCGCCGCCTTCTGCTTACCGTCCAGGAAAACCCGGAGAGCTACGCTCGGTTACCCATCAGGGCACCGCCACAAGGAAACTTCCTTGAATCTATGCAGGTCTTAGAGGCCCAGCTCAGACTCGAAGTTTGCCTCCTCCAGGCGGGTCTTGAGGGTGTGCAGGAAGCGACCAGCGTCCGCACCGTCGACCACGCGGTGATCGTAGGTGAGGGACAGGTAGCACATGGAGCGGATAGCGATAACGTCGTTACCGTCAACATCCTTAACAACCATGGGGCGCTTCACGATGGAACCGGTACCGAGGATTGCAACGTTCGGCTGGTTGATGATCGGGGTGTCGAACAGTGCACCGAAGGAACCAATGTTGGTGATGGTGAAGGTCGAACCCGACAGCTCCTCGGGGGAGATGTCGCCGGTGCGTGCGCGGCCACCCAGGTCGCCAATAGCCTTTGCCAGGCCAGCAATGCCCAGGTCAGAAGCGTTCTTGATGACGGGAACCAGCAGACCCTTGGGGGTGTCCACAGCAATAGCGATGTTCTCGGAGCCGTGGTAAGTGATCTGCTTGTAGTCTTCGGTCATGGAAGCGTTCAGAGCGGGGTGCTGCTGCAGAGCCTCAGCGGATGCCTGGACGAAGAAGGGCAGGAAGGTCAGCTTAGCGCCCTCACGAGCAGCGAAGCCGTCCTTAGCCTTTGCACGCAGCTGAACGATGCGGGTCACGTCAACCTCGGTGACCTGGGTCAGCTGGGTGGAGATGTCCAGGGACTCACGCATACGCTTTGCAATAACCTGGCGGATACGTGCGGTCTTCTCGACGGTGCCACGCTTGGGGGAAACCTCGAAGGTGTGCGGTGCCTTTGCGGAACCAGCAGCCGGAGCAGCAGCTGCAGCGGGAGCAGCAGCGGCGGGAGCAGCGGAACCCTTAGCAGCGATAGCAGCCTGAACATCCTGCTTGCGGATGCGGCCACCAACACCGGTGCCCTTGACGGTGGACAGGTCGATGCCGTTGTCCTTAGCGAGCTTACGGACCAGCGGGGTCACGTATGCTTCGCCCTCAGCAGCTGCCGGAGCGGCAGGTGCAGCGGGAGCTGCAGGAGCTGCAGGAGCTGCGGGTGCAGCGGGTGCAGCCGGAGCAGCAGCGGGTGCTGCAGGAGCTGCGGGAGCCTCAGCAACCGGAGCGGGAGCAGCCGGTGCAGCAGCAGCGGAAGCGTCGCCGATGATAGCCAGAACCTGGCCAACCTCTGCGTCCTCATCCTCGGGGATGCGGATCTCGAGCAGGGTACCTGCTACGGGGGAGGGAACCTCGGTGTCAACCTTGTCGGTGGAAACCTCAACCAGGGGCTCGTCAACCTCAACCTGCTCGCCAACTTCCTTCAGCCAGCGGGTAACGGTGCCCTCGGTGACGGACTCGCCCAGTGCGGGCAGTACGACCTCGATGCCTGCAGCAGCAGCTGCGGGAGCAGCCTGAGCAGCAGCGGGTGCAGCGGGAGCCTCAGCAACCGGAGCGGGAGCTGCGGGAGCCTCAGCAGCTGCGGGAGCAGCCGGAGCAGCAGCGCCGGAACCGTCGCCAATGATAGCCAGAGCAGCGCCAACCTCGACGTCCTCGTCCTCGGGGACGAGAATCTGCTCAACAACGCCTGCTACGGGGGAGGGAACCTCGGTGTCAACCTTGTCGGTGGAAACCTCAACCAGGGGTGCGTCAACCTCAATGGTGTCGCCGACCTCAACGAGCCAGCGGGTAACGGTACCCTCGGTCACGGACTCGCCCAGTGCGGGCAGTACTACGGTGTGGGACATAATCTTTCCCGTTCTCCTTGTGAATGCTTGAACTAGAAAAATGTGAGCGGCGACCCGGATGCGCGCCGTATGCGTCAAAGCACGTCGACGCGCATCCAGATAGGGGCGTTGTTCAGCGGACACGCCCGGCAACCGCTAACGACCAACGGTCGTCAATACTAAGCTGACGCGCTAACGCCAGTCAGCAAAATTTATGCGCTGTGCAGCGGGGTGCCGTTCAGGACCATTGCAGCCTCACCCAGGGACTCGTTCTGAGTCGGGTGTGCGTGGATGAACTTAGCGACGTCCTCGGGGAATGCTTCCCAAGCAACCCACATCTGAGCCTCACCAATCTGCTCACCCATACGCTTACCAATAGCGTGAACACCAACGATGGGACCGTCCTTCTGGCGGACAACCTTCACGATACCGGTAGCACCGAGGATAGCGGACTTGCCGTTACCAGCCAGGTTGTACTCAGCGGTCTCAACGTTCTCAGCGCCGAACTTCTCCTTAGCCTTGGGCTCGGAGTAACCAACGGAAGCGATCTCCGGGTCACAGAAGGTGACCTTGGGGATGTTCACGTCTTCAACGATGGAGGGGTTCAGGCCAGCGATTTCCTCAGCAACGAAGATACCCTGCTGGTAACCGCGGTGAGCCAGCTGAACGCCGGGGACGATGTCGCCAACAGCGTAGATGTTGCCAACGCCGGTGTGCAGGCGCTCGTTAGCCAGGACGAAGCCGCGATCCATGGGGATGCCCTGCTCCTCGTAGCCCATGTTTGCGGTGTTCGGGCCACGACCAACAGCAACCAGAACGATCTCTGCCTCGAAGACCTTGCCATCAGCCAGGGTGACCTTAGCACCGTTAGCGTCCTGCTCAACCTTCTCGAAGAGGGTGCCGGTGTTGAACTTGATGCCGCGCTTCTTGAACGCACGCTCCAGAACCTTGATGATTGCCGGGTCCTCGTTGGGAACCAGGTTCGGCAGGCCCTCGATGATGGTGACGTCAACGCCCATAGCGTTCCACATGGATGCGAACTCGCAACCAATCACGCCGCCGCCGAGCACGATAGCGCTCTTGGGCAGGTAGTCCATCTCCAGTGCCTCAGTGGAGGTCAGAACGCGACCCTCAATGGGCAGACCGAAGGTCTTGGAGACCGAGCCGGATGCCAGGATAATGTTCTTACCCTTGTACTCAACACCACCGACGGTGATGGTGTCCTGAGCGGTCAGCTTACCCTCGCCGGGGATAACCTCTACGCCCTTCATCTTCAGCAGGCCTGCAAGACCCTTGAACTTACCGGAGACGATGTTGTCCTTGTAATCGCGAACCTTGCCCATTTCGATGGACTGCAGCACAGCGTTAACGCCAACCTTGGACGCCTCGCGTGCCTCTTCTGCCAGCTCAGCAGCGTGCAGGTACGCCTTGGTGGGGATACAGCCAGTGTGCAGGCAGGTGCCGCCGACCTTTTCCTTCTCGATCAGGCCGACGGTGAAGCCTAGCTGGCGTGCGCGAATAGCTGCAGAGTAGCCAGCGGAACCGCCGCCGAGGATGAGGATGTCGAATTCTTGAGCCACGATATTGCTCCCTTGCATAGTTGTGGGGGCTAAAGACCCCTGCAATGAGTTCTTTACCAATTTATTGGTAGGTTTCCCAGCATGCGCGAAAGGCCCGCGACTTACAAAAAATCGCGCGCCCCTCCGCGTACGCAGAAAAACACTTAATACAACAATACCCCCGTTGACGGTCGTTTAAGTTCACTCAGGGCGGTTTTAGCCGATTAATCGCCCAAACACCGTAAATTTTTCACCACGCAAGAAAAGCGGCGCGTCATAGAACAGTGCGATGACAGGAGCACCACAGCGGTCGCACAGAACGTGTCCGAGAACAGACGCAGAGGAGGGCTCCCCGGTAGAAATACCGGAAAGCCCTCCTCCGATCAGCTCTATGCTGTGCGGCTCGCACCAGATAAGGGGCACCAATTAGGATGCGCCAATTAGGGCGCGCGCCCAGCCAATCAGACTACTTAGCGTAGGACTCGATGAAGTTCACCAGGGTAGCGGTACCGAAACCGGTGCCTTCCTTCGGAGTGAAGCCGTACGGGGACTCCTCATTGAACGCGGGGCCCGCAATATCCAGGTGAGCCCAGGGGATGCCCTCGCCCACGAACTCCTTCAGGAACAGGCCCGCAGTCAGCGCGCCACCGTAGCGGGAACCAATGTTCTTGATGTCAGCAACGGGGGACTCCAGGCTCTTACGCAGGTAGGACTCCAGCGGCATCGGCCAGTAAGCCTCACCCGCAGCTGCACCGGCTGCAATCACGCGGTCGCGAATCTCCTCGTCACCGAGCAGAGCCGCAGTGCGCAGACCCAGAGCAGCCATAGCGGCACCGGTCAGGGTAGCGATGTCCAGGATGACGTCCGGGTTCGACTCGGAAGCCAGGGCGATACCATCAGCCATGACCAGGCGGCCCTCAGCGTCAGTGTTCAGCACCTCAACGGTACGGCCATCACGCATGGTGATAATGTCCTCCGGGCGCAGTGCGTGACCGCCGGGCATGTTCTCAGCCAGGCACAGGTAGCCGGTGACAGCAACCGGAACATCCAGCTCAGCAGAAGCAACCACAGCGCTCAGAACCGATGCCGCACCAGCCATATCGCACTTCATGGTCATCATCGAAGCGGCAGGCTTCAGCGAGTTACCACCGGTATCGAAGGTGATACCCTTACCAACCAGAGCAACGTGAGCCTTCGGGTTCTCCGGGGTGTACTTCACAACGGCAAGAACCGGCTTGCGGGGCGAACCCTGACCAACACCGGAAATGCCGCCGAAGCCCTCCTCTGCCAGGCGGTCGTGGTGGAACAGTTCAATCTCAATGTTCGAGTAATCCTCAGCGACCTCAGCAGCGAACTCAGCGAAAGTCTCCGGGTACAGGTGCGACGGGGGCAGGTTCACCAGGCGGCGAGCGTCCTTAGCGGTCTCGCCCAGAACCAGGCCGTGCACCAGAGCCTCTTCAGCCTCTTCCTGATCAATCGAAGAAACAATCAGAATGGACTCGATTTCTTCCTTGATCGAATCCTTGGTCTTGAAACGCAGACCCTCTTCAATGAAGTTGCCCAGCACAGCGCCGTGAGCAATAGCCTCAATTTCCTCTACCGAAGAAACGCCGAAATCGAAAGCGACCTCCTCAGCGGAACCAGCCAGCTGACGAGCCGCAGAACCGGCGGCGTAACGCAGAGCATCCAGGCGCTCCTGACCCTCAGCAGTATCAGAGCCCAGACCCGCCAGCGCCACAATGCCGGCACCGGTGTCCTCAAGGCCGGGCAGACGCAGCAGCTGATCGGGGGCACCCGAGGCGCCCAGCGCCTCCAGCAGCTCGTTAATACCCTCAACAGAGTCCTCAGACAGGGAGCTCGGCGCCAGGTACGCACCGTCCGAACCCTTCAAAACGCCCAGAACCAGAACGTCAGCTTCGAGCGCTTCAAGGTCGGTGCTGTGAATAGACAGAGACAGAGACATCGTTACTCCTTTGCGTATGTCTTCTCAAAATAGTCGGGGCACATCCTCGCGCCCGAAAAACTCAACTGTAGGCCCTCGAAGAGTGAGGATGAATACCGCCGCGCAAAGCCGCGCGGACTACTGCTTCTACTCTACACGGATATGTAGGAGGGTGTGAGGTTCAGCTCTCACCCCAAACAGCTGGCAGAACAGAAAAAATGCACAAGAAGCCGAGCTGCAGCACCTTAAGAACGTCGACGAGACACCAAACAAGTTCACCTATTGCGAGAAAAGCCCGCACACTGTTGAGACAGGGCAGTAGTGGCATAAAATGAAAGACTACGGAAAGCGTCAGATAACAGAAGACGCCCCTTCGCCCCAACACCTCGGGTACCGGCAGAAACACTAAGCCCACCCCGAACGCGGCGCGAACCAGACAGAAGTGAGGAGGCGTAATGCTCAACCCCGAAGATCTCTACTTAGCCAACACCAAAATATTGGACGACCCCAGGATGCACGGGCTAACCCTCGTCATCGCCCTCTCCAGCCCGCAAGACGCAGGTTCCACCGCAGGTCAGCTCGGGCAGGTGCTACTCAGCGAACTCAAAAACATTGAAATCGTCGAGTTCGACAGCGACCAGCTGCACGACTATCGCGCCCGCCGCCCCTACATCCGCTACGAAAAAGACCACTTCGAAAAGCCGCAATACCCGCAGCTGAAGCTCTACGCCGTAGAAGACAGCCTCGACAAGCCGTTCCTGCTACTCACCGGTGCCGAACCGGACCTGCAGTGGCAGCGCTTCGAAAAGGCGGTGCTGACCATCGCCCAGCGGGTCAAGCCCTCCCTGGTCGTGCTGGTCTCCGCATTCCCCATGCCGGTGCCGCACACCCGCCCCTTCCCGATTACCGCGCACGGCTCCCGCAAGGACCTGATTCGCGGCATCTCCCCGTGGAAGCCCAGCGCGGACGTGCACGCAACCGTCACCAACCTGTTGGAAGTGCTCTTCACCGAAAACGGAATCGACACCGTCGGCTTCGGCGTGAACATTCCCCAGTACATTTCGGAGGCGGACCTGCCGCAGGGCACCCTCACCGCCCTCGAACACGTGGGCATGGCGGCGCACCTCTCCCTGCCCACCGAGAACCTGCGCGAAGCCGCACGCCACGTGCACAGCCAGATCAACGATCAGGTCAAGCAGAACCCCGAAATTGGTCGCATGATCACGACCATGGAAGAGAACTACGACGAGAACTTCCGCACCTCCGACATTGCGGTTCCCCTCTCGCGACGCGACGCGCACAACGTGCCCAGCCGCGACGAGATTGGTGCGCTCTTCGAGCGGTTCCTCGACGAACAATAGGTACGCGCAGTAGGGGATACCGCGGGGGAGTACGAGTCATAGGGGAGCGGAGGGGTACCCGCCGCGAATCTGGCTCGTGGATACCGCCCGTCAGAAATTGTGTGACAGGTATTGCGTGACAGATTATGACGCGGCACCCCGCGCCGCTGTGGACAAACCCCATCGTACAAACGAACAATACGAATAAATCTGTGGATACTTCGGATTCATGAACCGAAGTATCCACAGATTTATTTGTATAACCTGAGCACCCGCGCAAACCATGCCACCGTGAAGGCATGAACGCAAACAACATCTCCAATGGCAATATCCCCAACAGCGGCTACGACACGCCCCCGCCCATCCGCAACGAATACGACGTGCTCAGCTGCGCCCTCCACCAGCACGGCTACTGGCCCGACCACTCACTCATCATCCTCACCGCAACCGACAACACCCTCGGCCCCAGCCTGCGCGTCAACCTACCCGACGAACCCTGCACCCTGCCCGAACGCGCCGACTTCCTCCACGAAACCTTCACCAAACTCCCCACCAGCCACAACGGCGAAACCCTCACCCGCTTCTACGCCATCATCATCGACGGCGACAACACCGTGCGCCAACGCCAACTCAACCCCGACACCGCCCAGCTCGCCACCATCGACGAAATCCATAACGACCTCGAAACCCAAATCAACATCAACACCTGGCTCCACCTGCTCCACGACCCGCGCATTGTCAGCGAACTACGCTGCGAAGACGTCATCTACGCAGGCGGCGCCAGCATCTGGGCACTCAACCCCGAACAGCAGACGCTCACCCTCCTCGCACCCATCGAAGAACTCCGCCACAGCGGCTACTACACCTGGCTCACCCGCCACGGCGACACCATCGCCGCCACCGCCCAACACAACTACGCCCACAGCCCCTGGGACACCGACCCCACAACCAACCCCGAAACCCGCCACGACTGGGAAAACGCCGTAGAACTCTGGGCCCACACCCGCACCAACACCGTCCGGAACGACGACGCCCGCCACACAGACATCCGCACCATCTACCGCCAAGCCCAAATCGACCTCTGCTACTGGGACGCCGCCATCAACGCCGCCGCGCACCTGCTCACCACCCACCCGGTCAACGATAACGATGCGCCCACTATTGGCGATGCGCTGCGCAACCTCATCCCCGCCGAAGTCGCCGGTCACCTACGCGCCTCCATCGCACCGTTAACCCTCAACCCCATCACACCCGAAATACTCACCTACCTCTCCGGATACGGGCTCAACCACACCCAAAAAGCGCTCGCCCACCTGCACTACTCCGCCCAATACACCTACCACGCCTTCGGCGGCGAATACCCCAGCACCAGCCCCAACTTCGTGCCGCTCGAACCACCCCACTACGGCACCCGCATCACCCGCAAAACCTACATACCCGCCAGCTTCACCCATGCACTCAGCTCCGCACCCGGCACCGAACAGGCACACGTACGCGCCGTGCCCGAAAAATGCGTGCAATGGCAAGACTGGATCCGCCGCACCCATCGCACTATCCAACAGAGCCGCACCATCCAACAGAACCGCAACAACCAGCACGCCAACCTCAACGGCTGGGCACTCGAAAACCTCACCCCCGCCGACCTCGCCAGCGCCGCCGAACTCAACACCGTCAGCCGCGACCTGCTCCCACTCCTCGAGGAACACCCCAAAGACCACAACACCCACAACAAACTCGAAAACCTCAAACAACGAATCGACGAAAGCTGCACCACCAGCGAATACATCACCAAACACCACGCCGTCTACACCCACTACCTCAACGCCCTCAAAGGAAAACTAGACAGCCCCCACTGGGCACGCCTCAACGCACTCGAACTACTCACCAGCCTGCTCACACCCCACAGCACCGACGGAGAATACGCCGCACTACGCAACACCCAAGCCTGGACCAATTGGTACAAGGGCTACAGCACCTACGCCCGCATGCTCCGCCAAGAAGCCCGCCGCCACACATCCGGAAAGGACCTCAACATCCTCGACGTACACCTCAACGCCGGCAACCTACCCGCCTGGATCAAACACACCATCTGCGGCGAACCCGGAACACACCGCGAACCCATCAGCACCCTCAAACCCCGAAAACCCTAAACCCGGCACCTAAAAGCGAGGCACAAACAGGGGAGGGGCGCGCCACCGGGCACGTCCCTCCCACCGACTCCTCCCACCCACAACCACACACAGCCGCACCCACCCAAAAACCAGGCCCACAAGCCACCCAACAGCGCGTCAAATTGAAAACAACCAAAAATCTGCAATACTTATATATTGACCCCGTACAGTCAATGCGCTACAACGCGCCCTCAAACAGCTCAACACAACGAGCAACGGAACCCTGCAAACGACCAACGCACGCGGAATAAAACCCGCCCCCACAGCGTTAAACACGTCAAAAGCAGCAAACACCCCGACCGAGGACGCCAGCACAGACTTGACAGGGTCTTAGGTGTTTTGCAAACAAAACACCCCACCACAAGCCAGAAAGGGTTCTAGTGGCACCTGCAACCAGCAAGAAGACCGCGACCGGCGACGCAACCGAAGAAACCGTCGCAAAAACCACCACCAAGACCACCCGCACCAAGAAGGCAACCACCAAAGCCGCAGCAGCAACCGAAGACACCACCGGCGCAACCGCCGAAACCGGTGCTGAAACCACTGCCGAAACTACTGCCGAAACCGAGGCAGACAAGCCCAAGCGCACCCGCAAAACCACCACCACCAAAACCGCAACCAAGCGCAAGACCGGTGGCCGCCGCAAAAAGAGCGACGACGAATTCGACCTCGGACTCGACGAAGAACTCGAAACCACCGACGGCGAAGACGAAACCGACGAAGAAGACGAAGAAACCGCAGCCAAAATAGAAGAAAAGAAGGCCGCAGAAGCAGTAGCAGCCAAGGGCTCCGGCTTCGTCCTCACCGCAAACGACGACGACGACGCACCCGCACAGCGCGTCGTCACCCCCGGCGCAACCGCCGACCCCGTCAAGGACTACCTCAAGCAAATCGGCAAAGTCTCCCTGCTCAACGCACAGCAGGAAGTCGACCTCGCCAAGCGCATCGAAGCAGGCCTCTACGCCGAACACAAGCTCGCTGAAAACCCCGACATGGACAAAGACCTCAAGAAAGCCCTGCGTTGGGTCGTCCACGACGGCAAGCGAGCCAAAAACCACCTGCTCGAAGCCAACCTGCGACTCGTCGTCTCCCTCGCCAAGCGCTACACCGGCCGCGGCATGCTCTTCCTCGACCTCATCCAGGAAGGCAACCTCGGCCTCATCCGCGCCGTCGAAAAGTTCGACTACTCCAAGGGCTTCAAGTTCTCCACCTACGCAACCTGGTGGATCCGCCAGGCCATCACCCGCGCAATGGCAGACCAGGCCCGCACCATCCGCATCCCCGTGCACATGGTAGAAGTCATCAACAAGCTCGCCCGCGTGCAGCGCCAGATGCTCCAGGACCTCGGCCGCGAACCCACCCCCGAAGAACTCGGCAAGGAACTCGACATGACCCCCGAAAAGGTCATCGAAGTCCAGAAGTACGGCCGCGAACCCATCTCCCTGCACACCCCCCTCGGTGAAGACGGCGACTCCGAATTCGGCGACCTCATCGAAGACTCCGAAGCAGTCGTCCCCGCAGACGCGGTGTCCTTCACCCTTCTGCAGGAACAGCTCCACTCCGTGCTCGACACCCTCTCCGAGCGTGAAGCCGGCGTGGTCGCAATGCGCTTCGGCATGACCGACGGCCAGCCCAAGACCCTCGACGAAATCGGCAAGGTCTACGGCGTGACCCGCGAACGAATCCGCCAGATCGAGTCCAAGACCATGTCTAAGCTCCGTCACCCGTCGCGTTCGCAGGTACTGCGCGACTACCTGGACTAAAAGTTCATAGCTTGTCTATAACAAATAGATAGCGCTGTTCTTGACAGAACTGGATACAGAAAAGGCTCTCCGACATACCGGAGAGCCTTTTCTACGTTCATGGGCGATTTGTCACGACGGCCGCGGACAATGCTTGCGGGGGGAGTGCCCCCTCTGCGGCGCTGAGCGCCTTGAGGACGGAGCCCCCGCTACGCATGTCCGCTATGCCGTCAACGTTCAGTTCCACAGAGGCTGAGTATGTCAGGTTGGCTCTGCGGACAATGCTTGCGGCACAGTTCCGCACGACCGGCACGCGGACGATGCTCGCGGGGGAGTGCCCCCTCTGCGGTGCCCCAATAAGTAAATGGGCCAGCCGCCTTGAGGACGGAGCCCCCGCTATGCATGTCCGCTGCGCCGTTGAGGTTCAGCGCCGCTACAGTCCCAGCTGGCGCAGATAGCGTTCCGCCACCGCCTCCACCTGATCCAAACCACGCACACGACCCAGCGCCTCCGACCACGCATCAGCCTCATCGCCACCCACCGGGAAACCAGCCGCCGCCCACAACGCCGCCGTCATCGCACCCACCGAATCCGAATCCGAATCCACCGACACCGCACAGCACAAACCCCCAAACAGGGCTTCGCGCACCGCCGCATCGTCAGCATCAGCAGGCAGACTCTTCACAGCATCCGCCGCGCACCAGAGAGCCATACCCAACAGCTCCGGCGCAGTCCAACCTGTACCAAAATGCTCCGCCACAGCCTCCGGAACCGGCACCGTACCGCCCTCCAGCAGCTCGAGGGCACGACTCAGCGCCGCCGCCGTACGCGCAGCATCACCCGGCATCGAATCATCCGCGCCCACCGTGCCACACCAGTCAAGCACACGGCGCGCCGCCTCCAGCAACGCATCAAACGAGCCGGACGGGGATGCCAACAGGTCACGAACCAACAACGCATACGCCGCCGCCGAAGCCAACGCCTCCGGATGCCCATGCGTCAACGCCGCTGCACGCACCGCCAACAAAACCACCGTCCGCTCCTGCGCCACCGGCAACACACCCAACGCCGCCGAACGCACCAACGCGCCACTGCCCAGGGCATCGGGAGTCACCGACTTCGACACCAGCTGCATCTCACCGGAACCCAACGCCCGCAACGTCGCCGCACCCGGACCGCGACGCGCCGTCAACTCCGAGGACTCATCAATTTCACGGTCCAAGGAAAACGGCGCAGACTCCGGCAGAACCTCGCCAATACCGCGGAACCAACGCAAATACGCCAACCACAGACACGCCAACTCATCCGCCGCCGCACCCTCGTTATTCCACTCCAAAACCTCCGTCAGGCCATCTAGGGTGTAGCAGGTCAGCTGCGTATCATCACTGACCAGCAGCTCACCAAACGCCAACTCCCACGGCTTAGGGTTGCGCTCCGCAATCTGATCCGCCGACAGTAGCTCAAGGGGATAGCCCAGCGCGTCACCCAACGCAGAGGCACACAACAGGCCGCGTACCCGGCCCGCAAACTCAGCAGAAACCTCGGGCGCACGCGTGAACTCAGAAAAACTCATAGGGCGATTATCCCACGGGCGGCTTGGGTACAAGCGGCTTCGTGCTCATACTCGCGGGGGAGTGCCCCCTCTTCAGCGCCTGGGGGCGCTTCGAGGACGGAGCCCCCGCTCCGCATGAGCACCTACGCCGCGGTGGTTTGGCTACTCGTCCTCGCCGGGACTGTAAGGGGCCTAGACAAAGAGGGCTTTGCACTCACGCTCGCGGGGGAGTGCCCCCTCTGCGGCGCTGGGGCGCCTTGAGGACGGAGCCCCCGCTCCGCATGAGCAC
>NZ_KV808297.1:224682-240948 GCF_001812205.1 Rothia sp. HMSC069C10 | reverse complement strand
GGAGCCCCCGCTCCGCATGAGCACCTACGCAGTGGTGGGTTCCGACCCCTGAATGACGAACTGCGAGGCGCAAAACATGACGCAGTGCCATACTGAAACCATGAAGATTCTGCACACCTCCGACTGGCACCTCGGCCGCACCTTCCACCGCAGCCCCCTCACCCGCGAACACCAGCAGTTCATCGACGAACTGCTCAACTACGTGCACGCCGAAGGTATCGACACCCTCCTCATCAGCGGTGACGTCTACGACAGCACCATCCCCACCGCCGAAAGCACCACCCTGCTCGACCAGGCACTCACCCGCCTCATGCGCGCTGGCGTGCACGTCATCCTCAGCTCCGGCAACCACGACTCCTTCCGCCGCCTCAGCTACGGCGCCGCGTTCTTCGAAGCCTCCGGCGTGCACCTGCGCACCAGCCTCGAAGACGCCACCCGCCCCGTCGAACTCACCGACGGCACCTTGCGCGTACACGTCTACGCCATCCCCTACCTCGCGCCGCGCCTCCATGCCACCGCCCTCGGTGTAGATCCCACCCACCAGGCGGTCCTCGGCGCCGTCACCAACGCCATCCGCGCCGACGCCGCAGAACGACGCGCCCGCGGCGAAGGTGCCGACCGCATCATCGTCATGAGCCACGCAACCGTCAGCGACACCACCGGCAGCGCAGACACCACACCCCGCAGCGACTCCGAACGCGACATCAGCGTCGGCGGTATCGACTGGGTACCCGCCTCCCTCTTCGACGGCTTCGACTACGTAGCCCTCGGCCACATCCACAAGCGCTACCCCGTCACCCACACCATCCGCTACAGCGGCTCCCCGCTCGGCTTCTCATTCAGCGAAGAACACAACCGCAACGGCGCCTACCTCATCGAACTCAACCCCGGCGAAGAACCCACCATCAGCAGCCACGAATGGGCAACCCGTGTACACATGAAAACCCTGCGCGGCACCATGGAGCAGCTACTCAACGCCCCAGAAAACAGCCCCTACGAGCAGGGCTACTACTGCCGCATCGAACTCACCGACGAAACCCTACCCGTCGGTGCCGTCGACCGCCTGCGCAGCCGCTACGAAACCATCTCCCACTTCAGCTACCGCAGCACCCAACCCGCCGCCGACAAACCCGCCGCCGCACAACCCACCCGCGACGCCGACCCCGTCGACACCTTCGACCAATTCCACCAATACGTACGCAACCGCCCCCTCACCAGCGAAGAACGCGACGTCATCACCACCCTCAGCGACCACATCAAAAGCCACAAGGACAACGCATGATCCTGCACACCCTCGAATTCGAAGCCTTCATGGCATACCCCAAGCGCCAAGAAATCAACTTCGACACCCTCAACAGCGCCGGCGTATTCCTGCTCAACGGCCCCACCGGCGCCGGTAAAACCACCATCCTCGACGCCATCTGCTACGCCCTCTACGGCGAAACCAGCAGCGACCGCGAATCCGCCAAACTGCACTCCACCTACGCGGCACACAGCGGCACCAAACCGCGCGTGCTGCTCGACGTGACCCTCCACGGCAAGCGCCTGCGCATCGACCGCACCCCCGCCTACAACAAGCCCATCACCCGCGGCGCCCGCAAAGGCCAGATGCGCGAAGAAAGCGCCAAAGCAACCCTCGCCGAACTCGCACCCGGCGCCGACCCCGCCGACGAAAAAGCCTGGACCCCCATCTCCAGCAGCGTCGCCGAAGTCAACCGCACCATCGCCGAACGCACCCACCTGACCAAAGAACAATTCCTCAAAGTCGTACTCCTGCCGCAGGGTCAGTTCGCGCAATTCCTCAAGTCCAAGCCCAAAGAACGCAAAGAACTGCTCAAAAAGATGTTCCCCGTCGAACACTACGAACAGCTCTTCGCCGCACTCACCGAAGAAGCGAAAACCGCCCAGCAGGAAGTCGCCCAGGACGAAAACACCCAGCGCGGCTACCTTGAACGTGCCCGCGTAGAAATGCTCGCCCTGCAGGCGCTACTGGATGTTGCGGATCCGGACGCTGAAGATGCTGCAGGGGAGGGCTCCGCTACCGAAGACCCTGTGGAGGCGGAGACTTCCGAACAGCTCACCGCTGAGAGCGTCACTGCCGAGAATGTCACTGCCGAAACCCTCGACGCATGGGTCGCCGGCGGAGTAGAACGCGCCCGCGAAACCTCCGCACGCGAAAAGCAGGAGCAGCAGCGCCTCACCGACGAAGCCGACCGGAACACCCGCCTGCTCGCCGAACGCGCCCAGCTGCAGGCCGACTGGCGCGAATACGAGCAGCTCTGCGAGCGCCGCACCCGCCTGACCGTACGCGCCGACGAGCACAAGGCGCAGCGTGAAGAGCTGGCGCAGGCACGTGCCGCCGCGCCCCTGCACGCACAGTACGCGCAGGTCCATGCCGAATCGCAGGCGCTCGCCGCCCGCCAGCAGGAGCAGGCGGCCTGTGCATCCGCGCTGGATGAGACTGGTCGCGCCCTGCTTGCGGCACTCCGCGATGAGGAAACCTCGGCAGAGGTCATCTTCCCCGAAGAGACCACCTTCGCCGCACTCCCGGATTTCGAGCCCGCCGAGCAGGAAACCCAGCTCGAGGCGCTCCTTGACACCCTGCGCGCCCTGCAGAAGAAGGACGCGCAGCTGACCGACGAGGAAGCCGCCGCAGCCGCCCTGCTGAAGCAGGCTAACGCCCTCGAGAAGGACAAGTCGCGTGCCGAAAAGACGCTGAACGACCTCACCGCCCAGGCCGAGCAGCTCGCCGAAGAACTCGCCGGCTACAGCACCGCCGACGAGGAGCGTACCCTCGCCGCGCACCTGGTCACCGAGGCGCAGCAGAAGCACGATGCAGCCCAGCAGATGCAGCAGAAGCTGGATGCCGCCTCCGCCGCGGTTGCTGCGGCCCAGAAGCAGAGCAAGCGCACCGCCACCGCCGAGCAGAAGGCGCAGGAAAAGTGGCAGGCTTCGGCTCAGCAGGCGCTCGCCGCCACGGAGGAGTTCAAGAACCTGCAGGTGCTGCGCCTCGCCCAGGCCTCGTCTCTGCTGGCGCGTGAGCTCAAGGACGGCGAACCCTGCGCGGTCTGCGGTTCAGTGGAGCACCCCGCTCCGGCGCGGATTGCCGAGGGCGAGCAGCTGGTTGAGCGTGCCGACCTGGACGCCGCCAAGGAGCGTGAAGACAAGGCACACAAGCAGGCGCGTACCCACGAACTGGCTAAGGATCGGGCGACCAAGGCACATCAGGAAGCCTCCGAGGCGCTTGCCGCCGCCCGCACCCAGTACGAGACCCTGGTGGCTCAGGGCGAGTGCGATGTTGAGCAGACTGCCGCCCAGCTGCAGCAGGCGCAGACCCGCCTCGCGCAGGCTCAGTCGCGCGTGACCGCGCGTGACGGCGTGCTGGTGAAGGTTGAGCGGGTGCGTGCCGAGCAGCAGAAGGCTCAGGAGGCGCTACGCACCATCGAGAGCGCGGCGGTTGAGGCTCAGACTCGTCACCGTGATGCTGCGGCGCGCTGTGAGG
Source organism: Rothia sp. HMSC069C10 (assembly GCF_001812205.1). NCBI lineage: Bacteria > Bacillati > Actinomycetota > Actinomycetes > Micrococcales > Micrococcaceae > Rothia > Rothia sp. HMSC069C10. The sequence goes on along the minus strand of NZ_KV808297.1, from coordinate 237,446 downwards.
CGGCTGCGGCTGAGTTGGCGCCTGCTCGTGCAGCGGTGGGTTTTGCGCAACGTGTTGAGGCTGTTGAGGGTTACCGTGTGGCGCATCAGCGTCTTGCTCGTGCAGTGTTGCTGTTGGGGCAGGCGCGTGAGCGTCATGCTTTGGCGGCGGCGCAGGCTGAGCGTTTGCTGGCTGAGTCTTCGTTTGAGAGCGCTGAGCTGGTGCAGGCGGCGGTGCGCACCCCCGAGCGTGTTGATGCCCTGGAGCAGGCTGTTGCCGCGTATGAGTTGGAGCATGCCCGCCTCCTTGAGGGCTTTGGTCGTGAGGCGATTGTTGCGGTGGCGGCGCGTGCCGCCGCTGGTGAGCAGGCGCCGGATGATCTGCAGGGTGTGCGTGAGCAGGTTGAGCAGTTGCGTGCGGCGGCGCACCGTTTGACTCTTCGTGAGGGTGAGCGGGAGAGCATGCTGCGTTCTTTGCATGTGCTGCGTGGCGAGTATGCGGCGTTCCGTGCGAAGACGGCGCAGCGTTATGACCGTGCGCAGATGTTGGCGAACCTGGCGGCGGCTGCCCGCGGTGACACGCTGGGCGGCTATGAGCACCAGGTTGACCTGGTGAGTTACGTGCTGGGTGCCGAGTTTGAGCGGATTCTGCACTCGGCGTCACTGCACCTGGATCGCATGAGTGAGGGCCGCTACGGCATGGTGTTCAGCGATCACCGTGCGAAGGGTAGCCGTTCCGGCGGCGGCCTGAACCTGGAGATTACCGACACCTGGACGGGCGAGCCGCGTGAGGCGTCGTCGCTGTCCGGTGGTGAGTCGTTCTTGGCGTCGCTGTCGTTGGCGTTGGGTCTGGCTGAGGTTGTGCAGGCGAATAACGGCGGTATCGAGCTGGATACCCTGTTCATTGATGAGGGTTTTGGCACGTTGGACGCCGAAACCTTGGACATGGTGATGGGCACGATCGAATCTCTGCGTGATAGCGGCCGCACTATTGGCCTGATTTCGCATGTGGAGGAGATGAAGAACCGTATTCCCGCCCAGATTGTGGTTGAAAAGGGTCAGAACGGCTCGTCGGTGAGGGTAAACTCCTAGTAGGCATAAATTCGCTTCCGGGCTGCTGTTGTGGCATGTCCGGCGGCTTATTCGTGAAAGAGATGATGACCTCGACACCTCAGGACAGGGACCCGAACTCAACGTATCGTGTGGAACCTTCGGCTGATGCGCGCGCTAACGCATCCGCGCCGGAGGTTCCTCCGCGCACCATGAAGGTGGCACCCGCCTCCGATTCGCCGGATAAGTCGTGTGCTTCGGGCACGGGTATTCCAACGGTTCCGGGTACGTCCTTGACGGATGTGGTGCGCAGTAACGACCACGTGTTGCAGGAGTTGCCTCCGCGACCGGTTCCTACTGCGGATGAGGTTAATACGAACGCCTCGGTGCCGGATATTTTGCGTCAGCATTGGGCGTTGTTCCTGCGTAACGGTAAGGAGCAGCGTTACCATCTGCGCGGTGTGCTCCGTGATGAGGGCTTTGCCCGTAATGTGTTGACGATTCTGTTCCATATTCCGGCGGCTTCTTCGGCGTTTGCGCTGTATATTCTGTTGGCGAGCCACCTGGGTAGTGTGCATGATGGCGGCTATGCGGTGGCGGCGTTTGCTGGCGCGTATTCGGTGCAGATTATGCTCGGCCCGATGCTGGTGCGTGCCCTGGGTTTGAGGGCGTTGCTGGCGATTACGTCGGTGCTGAATATTGCTGCGGTGCTGAATATGCTGGTCATTGGTTGGCGTTTGACGGTTGACCCGAATAACGTGAGTACGACATACCATGCGCTCTCTTGCGTGGCGATGGGTTTTACGACTCCGCCGTGGACGCCGTTTGCGTTGGAGTCGCTGTACCGCCGCAACTATAAGTACAGTGATGTTCGCTTGTCGACAGCTGTTTCTTGGGGGACGACGGCGAACCTGTCGATGTACCCGCTGGCTGCTCTGCTGGTGCGGCTGGGCGATGCGTACCTCACCCCGAATCATGAGTATGCGGGCTTCTGGATCACGATGATTCTGGATGCGCTACTGTTCATTGTGGTTCTGGCCGCGCCGATGTGGCTGCCGGATATTTCGCGTATTCGCATGTCTCCGCCGAAGAATCTGGTCCGTCCGAATAAGCAGACGGTGGTGTTGATTCTTGGTCTGGTGCTGCTGGGTGCGTGTATGGGCGCGGTCGGTTCGGGTCTGCTGGGCTTCTCGCTGATTCACGGTTCGATGAACCTGTTCATGGCGATGGTTGCGACCGGTACCGGCGCGATGGTGCTTGTGTCTTTCCCCGTGGTTTTGGGTGCCCGTTCGGTGAACCCGTGGCATGGTTGGTTGGTGAGCGGCGTTCTGCTGATTATGGGTGCCCTGTATTTGCCGGCGAGTGATGATACGTCCACGATTTTCTATGCGTTGGTGCTGTGTGGTGCGGTGCTGGGTGTGGCGTTTGGCGGTCATGAGCTGTGGCTGAACCGTTCGCTCAAGCATATTCCTGATGCGCAGGCGAGCTTCTTTACCCGCTCGATGCTGGGTATTGGTCTTGCGATGGGTAGTATGTGGGGCGGCTATATGGGTGACGCTCCGTATTACCGTAATGCGTTTATGGTGCCGGTGATTATTGCGACGCTGTATTTTGCGTTGGGTCATTTGTACGGCTACTTGTGGCGTGAGGAGCATGAGGAGCAGTTGGCTCCTTTGGCTGAGACGGAACGCGGCTAGTTTGGGTTGCTGCTAGTTCCTTGCCGGTAGCTTGAGCGTGATGAGCGCGCGATAAAAGGCGGATGACCCGCCACCTTCTGCAGGTGGTGGGGCATCCGCCTTTTGTGTACCGTGCTCGGTTTGTGGTGAGCCTCGGCCTGAGAACCTCGGTGTGAGAGCCTCAGCCTGTGAACTTCAGCGTGAGGCTGCCGGTTTAGTGGCCGCGCTTGATCCATGCCGGAAGCTCGGGTGCTTCCAGGCCGATGCCGGTGCTGTCGCCGTGGCCGGTGAGGACCGCGGTGGACTCGGGCAGGGTCAGCAGGCGGGTCGAGATCGACTCGATGATGGTGTCGAAATCGCTGTAGGAGCGTCCGGTTGCGCCGGGGCCGCCGTTGAAGAGGGTGTCGCCGGAGAAGACGACGCCTTCGCTGTTCTCCCAGCTGAGGGTGGGTGCGTAGAAGCACACGGAGCCGGGGGAGTGGCCGGGGGTGGCGAGGACCTTCAGTTCGGTGTCGCCGATGCGCAGTATATCGCCGTCAGCGAGTTCGTGGTCGAAGTCCCAGGAAGGGTACACCATTTCCCAGAGCACACGGTCTGCGGGGTTCAGGTAGACGGGTGCGCCGAAGCGTTCTGCCGCCTCCTTGGCGCTGCGGATGTGGTCGTCGTGGGCGTGGGTCAGCAGGATCTTCTCCACGGTGCGGCCTGCGACAGTGCGGGAAATCTTGTCGACGTCGTGGGCGGGGTCAATGATGATCACGGAGGAGTCATTGCCGATGATCCAGACGTTGTTGTCGACGTCCCAGCAACCGCCGTCCAACGAGAAGGTGCCGGAGGTGACGACTCGTTCAATACGTTCGCTCACGCTACGCTCCTAGAGTTCCACGACCGAGCGCAGCACGCGGCCGGTCTTCATGGTTTCGAATGCTTCGTTGACGTCTTCGAGGCGGATGCGCTCGGAGACGAAGCCGTCCAGGTCGAGGCGGCCGAGCAGGTACTGGTCCACGAATTCGGGGAAGTCGCGGGAGGGCAGGGTGTCGCCGTACCATGCGCTCTTGATGGAGCCGCCGCGGCCGAACACCTCATCCAGCGGGATGTCCCAGGTGGTGCCGGGTGCGGGCACGCCGACGAGGACGACGCGGCCAGCCAGGTCGCGTGCTTCGAATGCCTGCTTGAAGGTGGGGGCGATGCCGACAGCGTCGATGACGAGGTCTGCACCGAAGCCGCCGGTGAGTTCCTTGATGGCTTCGACGGGGTCGACCTTGGAGGAGTTCACGGTGTGGGTTGCGCCGTGTTCGCGTGCGCGTGCCAGCTTATCCTCGTCGATGTCGACGGCGATGATGGTGGTTGCGCCACCGAGCTGTGCGCCTGCGATTGCTGCGGTGCCGACGCCGCCACAGCCGATGACTGCCACGGACTCGCCGCGCTTGAGCTCACCGGTGTTCAGCACAGCGCCCAGACCTGCGGTGACGCCGCAGCCGAGCAGACCGATGGCTGCGTACTGTTCGGGGCTGATGTCAGCGGTGATCTTGGTGCACTGGCCAGCTGCGACGAGGGTCTTCTCAGCGAAGGAGCCGATACCCAGTGCGGGGGTGAGTTCGGTACCGTCCTCGAGGGTCATCTTCTGGGTTGCGTTGTGGGTTGCGAAGCAGTACTGCGGCTGGCCCTTGCGGCATGCGCGGCATTCGCCGCAGACGGCACGCCAGTTGAGGATGACCAGGTCGCCGGGGGCGATGTCGGTGACGTCATCGCCGACAGCCTCAACGATACCTGCGGACTCGTGGCCGAGCAGGTAGGGGAAGTCCTGGCCGACGCCGCCGGTGACGTAGTGGTGGTCGGTCTGGCAGACACCGCAGGTGAGGACCTTGACGAGTGCTTCTCCCTTGCCGGGGTCGGGTACGTTGATGGTGGTGACGGTGACGGGCGCGTCCTGGGCGAGGGCTACGACAGCCTTAACCTTGTGCATGGTGCTCCTTTGCTGAGGCGCGGCTGAGGCTCAACCGCAGATAAAGGTTTTTTGATACGTTCCCATTCTAAGAGCTAAGGCATACCTGATGCACCCCGGGGCTGAGCGTGAAGCCCCCAGGTGAATGTGACGTTTTATGACGTTGTAACTCAACCCGCCCGGAACCCGCGTAGCCTGCGGCTACTTACTCTGCCGCCTCCACCTCTGCTGCGAAGGCGAGCGCGCCGCGTCGGAACGCGCCCGAGGTCAGTGCGTTCACGTGGTCGCGGCCGGGCAGGGAGATGAAACGGTTGAGCGGGTTGTTGCCGCGCACCATGTCGTAGAGTTCGGCGCCGTCTGCGGCGATGGTGTCCGCGTCGCCGAGCACAACCGCAACGGGCGCGTGCGGATGCGCGCCCGGGTGACCGGCAGGTAGGTTCGGGGATCCGGCACGCAGGGCGGGCACGTCGAAGAACGGGCCGAAGGGAATCCGCACGAACTTCAGCAGTGCGTCGGGCTGAATGGGGGAGTTGTCAATAATCGAGGTGAAGGAGGCAATCGCCTCGTCGGTGGAGTCCGCCGCCGGGGTTTCACTATCCGCCGTGACGCTGGTTCCCTCGTGCGCTTCGAGCATGGAACGCAGGGTAATGAGGTGGTCGTGTAGGGGCAGGCCGCCCAGGGTGAGGGACGCGACCGCCTCCGGGTGGGTGAGGGCGAGTTCCCAGCCGACGCGGGCGCCGAAGGAGAAACCGATAACGTGCGCGCGGGGCTCCAGTTCAACGCCGAGGTCGTTCTCGGTGGCGACGGTGCGCAGCAGCTGGGCGAGCAGATTGGTGAACAGGTGCATGGGGGTCAGCGGCTGACCTGCAGCATCGACAGGGGGCACCGAATCGAACGGAATTGTGCGGCTGCGCACGCTCGTGTTGTCGGGGAGCTTGCAGTCGATGGCGTGCATGGATTCGGGGTCTTTGAGGTATTCGTCTGAGTGGTAGGGCAGGGTAACGATCAGCACGGGGTATCCGGCGCGTAGGTATTGGCGGATCCAGCTGGTGCCGCCGTAGAGCTGTTCGCCGCGGGTGGCGAAGCCGTGAATCATGAGGGCGGGGATGCGGCTTTTGAGCTGCTGCGGCTGGTAGAGGGTGTACTCGAGGTCGGGGAGCACGACGGTGGGTGTTGCTGCATTGGGTACAGCAAAGGGCGCGGGAGAGAAATCTGCACTGGTCATATGTCTATCTTAGTGACCAGGGTTTCTGTCCCGCGCCCTTCACACGCATGGTGGGTGAGCGCTCGGCTGCCGCTTAGTTCTTCTGTGCCGCATCGGTTGAGTTATCGGTGCCCGGGTCGAAGAGTGCCTTCTGCTGAGAGTCAGCCTTCGCCTCAGACTCGGTAGCTTCCGCCGTGGCGTCTGCCTTCGCCTGCTTCTGCTGCAGCTGCTCCTTACCGTTTTCGATGCGTTCCTTACCGTCGGCAATGAGCGTGCGAATCATGGTGGTGTTGGTGTCCACCGCCTTCTGCACGCGATCCGCAATGGAGGGGCCCTTCGGCTTGGGGAGCATGCCCTGGCCTGCCGCCTGCTGCTGCAATTCGCGTCCGGCGGACATGAGGCGTTCCTGGCGTGCCTTCAGTGCACGCGATGCGGAGGTGCTGCGCGGCTGCACCTTCAGGTGGCCGTGGTCGTCATCGCCAGCGATAATCTGGCGCATGAGCATGATTTCGGCGTCCAGATGCGCGCCGAAGAGAAGCATATTGTTCATGATCCAGATGAACAGCAGCATCACAATCACACCACCGATCAGGCCGTAGGTGGCGTTGTACTTGCTGAAGTTGTTGGCGTAGAGGGTGAATCCGAAACCGCCCAGGCCCATGCCGAAGAGGGCGAGCGCCGCACCGGGGGAGAGTTTCCACTGTTTGAAGCGGCGCACGTTCGGGGTGGCGGCGTACAGCAGGGTGATGAGCCCGATTGCCATGAACAGGATGAGGACCCAGCGGCCGTTGAGCCAGATGAGCTTGATGAGCTCCATATTGACGGTTTCGGGTACGTACTGACCGACCATGTCCAGGACGGTTACGCCCAGCAGCATCATGAGCATCATGAGTACCACGAGGATGATGAGCACGGCGGTGACGAACACGTTGATGGGTTTGAGTATCCAGCCGGGGCGGCCTTCACGCACGTTGTAGACCGTGTTGAGAGCTCGGCCGAAGGATCCGGTGTACCCGGAGGCGGACCAGAGCGCACTGAGGATACCGGTCAACAGCACCAGGCCTGCGCCATGGTCGCCGGTAATCTGCTTGATGGGGTCTTCCATAATGGCGTACATCTGGGCGGGCGCGTTGTCTTTGAGGAAGGCGAGGATGACGGCGGCGCTTTCCTCACCGTGACCGAATACGCCCAGTAGGGAGACGATCGCCAGCAGGGCGGGGAAGATGGACAGCACGGTGAAGTAGGTGAGTGCTGCCGCCATGTCGGTGCCGCCGTTTGCGCCGAATTTGTAGATGGCACGGCGCAGAATGTAGAGAATGCTGCCCTTGGGGAAGTCGCGCAGTTTCACGCTTGCGTACTTGGGGGCTGCGGGCTTCTTCTTACGGGAGAAGAGTCCGCGTCGAGCTCCGGCGGGTACCTGGGTTGAGGAGGTGTCCGTGGAAGAGCCGGTGTGTGCAGCCAATGGGGCTCCTTGAATGATGGGGTGTACACAGTGGTGCGCCTATGAGCTTCAGTGTGTGGGCGCACAGAAGGGGCGAGGAGAACAATGAGCTGTCCTTCCCGCCCCTGCGGTGACATTATAGGGTTTTATGACCCTCCCATATTTTTCTGCGAGTGCAGATAGTTAACCTGTTGGTCAGCTAGAGAGGGTAACCGCCCCGAAAAGCCTCAAACAAGGCTTGTCAGCTTGGGTTTAAAGCTACCTGCTGAGCCTAACTGAAAACTAGTTGTGAATACCCAGAACCTTAGCAGTGTGAGCCATAACCTCATCAGCCAGATCCGGGTTGTCGTTGAGCTTCACACCGTAACCGGGGATGAGCTCCTTCAGGCGGGGCTCCCAGCCGGACATCTTGGCGGGGAAGCACTGCTTGAGCAGGTTCAGCATAATCGGAGCCGCAGTAGAAGCACCGGGGGATGCGCCCAGCAGAGCCGCGATGGAGCCGTCCGCTGCGGAGACAACCTCGGTACCAAACTGCAGGATGCCGCCCTTCTTTGCGTCCTTCTTCATAATCTGAACGCGCTGGCCAGCCTCGATGAGCTCCCACTCTCCGCCAACAGCCTCGGGGTAGTACTGGTACAGCGACTCGAGGCGTGCATTCTTGTCCTTGACCAGCTCGGAGAGCAGGTACTTGACCAGGGAGAGGTTGTCGATGCCTGCGCGGGTCATCGGGTAGATGTTGTGCGGGCGCAGGGACAGCGGCAGGTCCAGCAGGGAGCCCTGCTTCAGGAAGTTGGTCTTGAAGCCAGCGTAGGGACCGAACATGAGGGCGCGCTTGCCGTCCACGTAGCGGGTGTCCAGGTGCGGCACGGACATGGGAGGTGCGCCCACCGAAGCCTGACCGTACACCTTAGCGTTGTGCTGGTTTGCGGTTGCCTCGTGGGTGTTGCGCAGGAACAGGCCGGAGACGGGGAAGCCGCCGTAGCCCTTACCCTCTTCAATGCCGGACTTCTGCAGCAGGTGCAGAGCGCCACCGCCGGCACCCAGGAAGACGAACTTCGCGTTGATGCTCAGAGGCTCATCCTTGTTGATGCGGTTAATCGCCTGAACCTGCCAGGAGCCGTTTGACTCGCGGTTCAGGTTGGTGACCTGGTAGCCGTAGCGAACCTCAACACCCTTGGTTTGCAGGTAATCGACCAGCTGCTCGGTGAGGGAGCCGAAGTTCACGTCGGTACCTTCGGGGGACCAGGTTGCAGCCATCGGCTCGTTACCCTTGCGGCCCTTGACGGTCAGCGGTGCCCATTCGCCAATCTTCTCGCGCTCGGTGGAGAACTGCATACGCTCGAAGAGCTTCTCCTTGCGGAAAGAATCGTAGCGCGCAGCCAGGTACTTGGAGTGGTCTTCGCCGAAGACCAGGGACATGTGGGGGACCGGGTTGATGAAGCTGGTGTCAGTCAGAATATTCTTCTCAGCCAGGGATGCCCAGAACTGGCGGGAAACCTGGAACTGCTCGTTAATGTTCAGCGCTTTGGCAGCGGAGACAGTACCGTCGGGACCAGCGGGGGCGTAGTTGAGCTCGCACAGTGCCGAGTGGCCGGTACCTGCGTTATTCCAGGGGTTGGAGGATTCCTGAGCAACCTTGTCGAGGCGTTCGAGTAGGATAATATTCCAGGTCGGTTCGAGCTCCTTGAGGAACACGCCGAGGGTGGCGCTCATGATGCCGCCGCCGACCAGGACGACGTCGGTTCGTTCAGTACGTGCTACCACTGAGTTCTCCCTTAGGGTGAGGGTGCCCATCCTCGGGCACAATGACTGTGGGGTACATCATCTAGCCTACTCCTTTTAGCGGGGGAGGCATAGCTAGAATCAGCAAATAACAGGAGAGTGTTGCAGTTCACACGTTAGCTTCCCCGGAGGGTAGAAACCCTCCAGGGCACGCCAAACACACACGCAACGCAACACTCAAACCTGAACTGCCTACAACTTACGCAGCTTACCGAACAGCTCAATCGCATTCTGCTCCGTCTGATAGCCCTGAACCTCACGGCTCACCGCCACCTTAGACGTCACATTCAGCAACGGAACCGCCGGCATGAACTGACCCAACTGAGACACAACCTTCGCGTACAACTCGCGCTGCGAATCCACCGAATCGGCAGAGTCCGCGGTACGAATCGCCTCCAAAATCTCAGTAAAACGAGGCGACGGCGCCACCGCCACAGCAGTAGGCGACGGCGAAGGTGACGCCGACGGGCTCGGCGAAGCAGAAGCCGAAGCCTCCTCCTCAGGCATCAACGGGTCCGGCGAATAACTCGGCTGCGGGCTCGGAGTCGCAGAAATCCGCACATTCGAATTCGCACCACCCGACGACGGCACATCAGAACTCTTCTTCGTCAAACCAGTCGTCATATCCGACGGCGCATTAGCAATCAACGAACGCACCTGATGCTCAGCAATCAGCGGCGCCAACACCGGACCAAAGAACGCATACGGGTCACGGTACATGCCGTAGAAACCCGCCAAGGTAATACCGCGCTCAGAAGAAACCTCACGGCTCTTCGACAGATACTCAGACCACGGCAGAGGCACCGGCTTAATATTCAGGCCCACCTCAATCAGCGAAGCCACCATCTCCGAATACACCTTCTGCGGAGTATCCATCCACGGCAGAGACACATCGGCAGGGTAGTAGCACTCAATCACCTGATTGTCGTACCCAGCAGTCGCCAACAGCGAGCGCGCCATATCCTGATTGCGGTCCGTGTAATCCTTCGCATCATCAGCCTTAATGCGGAACGACGGCGAAATCAGCGTCTGCGCATCCGAGGTGCCCTGCGGATAATACTGACGCAACGCACCGCGATCCACAGCATGCGAAATAGCGCGACGCACCGAAATATTCTTCAACACCGGATGCGCCGTATTCAAACCCAAATACACCAGCGAGAACGGGTCACGGCCCGGCGTCTGATAGCCATCACGCGCCAACTGGCCCAGATCAGAAGAATTCACCTGATCACACGCATCAATGTGACCCTCCATCAGTGCAAAATAACGCTTATCCGACGAAGTGAGGGTCGAAATCTGAATCTCATCCAGCTCAGGTGCCTGACCATCAAAATGGGTATTCTTCAGCAAGCGAACCGTGCCGGCCTCGAATGACTCCACACGGAACGCACCCGTACCCACCGGGTTACCCGTCAGCTTCTGATCCGCACCAAACAGCGAAGGATCAATAATGCCAAATGCCTGCTGCGTCAAAATACGCGGGAACGCCAGAGAAGGACGCGACAGGGTCACCACCACAGAGTTACCCTTCGCCACCACCGACGAAACCAGCGGCAAGAACGACTGCACCGCAAATGACTGGGCGGCATCTGCCTTCTTGCTGCTCTTCTTATCATCCGGCTGAGTAGCAGCATGAGCACCCGCAGAAGCCGATGCAGAAGCCGACGCGCTCGGGGTAGCAGTTGCGGAAGCAGACGGGGAAGCACTTGCAGAAGCAGACGGAGTCGTCGCACCCGACGGAGACGCCTGAACAGGCGCAGGCTCCACCGCCGAAGGATCAATAGAACCCGGCTTCGGCACACCAAAACCCCACGCAAACAAAGGCTGAGCAGGCACCGCATGAGCAGCAGTACCCTCACCCGTAGCCAACGCCTGCCACCTCTGGAAATTCTGCACCACAGCATCCGCAGTCAACGCAGAACCGTTACTAAAATGCGCCTCACGCAACACAAACGTATGCACCAAGCGGTCATCAGAAACCGTCCACTCACTACACAACGAATCCTGAACCTCAGGATCACCCGTGTAATGATTCGCCACCAACAACGTCTGCAAAACCTGCGCCGTCACCTGATACGTACTCGCCACAGGAAACAACGCCGGGTCCAAACCCAACGGCGCCGCACCCTGCGCAAAACGAAACACACGACGCGCATCAGCAGACGACGCGCTCGCCGAAGAACCAGCCGACGAACCAGCAGAAGATTGACCAGAACACGCAGAAAGCGCCAAACCAGCACTAAAAAGCGCGCCAAAACGCAAAACGGCACGTCGACTCAAGCCACTCGAGCCGGCAGTGGCTCGCAGCAGCGCATCAGAATTGCCAACAGCTGATGATGCATAAGGCTGATGCTGCACGGGAGGGTCCTCTCTTCCGTCGCGGATGCTTATCTCTCAGGATAACGGTTCAACACCCAACCGGGCGAGACACACCCACCCCGGCAAGGCGCATACAAGAGAACCCGCCGCCACGAAAACCGTGACGGCGGGCCCAATGTGAATGTGTGTGCGCGAGGGGGGACTTGAACCCCCACGCCATAAGGCACAGGAACCTAAATCCTGCGTGTCTGCCAATTTCACCACTCGCGCGTAGTGTCACCCCACATCCGAAGATGCATGCGTCTGAGGCAACAAAAAATTAGTGTACACCAGGAACCAAGGTTCTCCAAGCCTTAAAAGAAGCCCCCATGGGGCAAAAAGCCCGCAAACACGCCGAGCAGCAGCCCCTCAAGAAGCAGCAGAACAGCGATACGCAAACCCCAGAAAACGTGACCCTACTTCGGGTCAATACCCAAATCACGACGCAACTTCGCCACATGACCCGTCGCACGCACATTGTACTGAGCCACAGAAATAACACCCTGCTCATCAATCACAAACGTCGAACGAATCAGGCCCTCATACACCTTGCCGTAATTCTTCTTCTCACCCCACGCACCATACGCCTCAGCCACAGCATGATCAGCATCAGACAGCAGCGGGAACGTCAACGACTCCTTCTCCACAAAACGAGCAATAGCCGCCGGCGAATCCGGAGAAACACCCAACACCACGTAACCCAACGACTTCAACGACGCCAAATTATCGCGGAAATCGCACGCCTCCTTAGTGCAACCCGGAGTCGAAGCCTTCGGGTAAAAATACAAAATCACCTTGCTACCCGCATAATCACTCAGACTGTGCTCCTTACCCGACGCATCAGCAAGGGTAAAAGCAGGTGCCGGGGTGCCCGGCTCAAGACGAACGCTCATCAATAACTCCTCAAAACATCAATAGAAATCAGCAGGGGAGCGGCGGATGCGCTCCACACAGTACCAAGGGCGGACGCGCCCCATGCAATACACACAGTCTAGTGTCCCACACACCCCACCCAAACAATGTGTCCAGGTTCACCACAAATCAACTTGCGTACACCACAAAAACTCGCGTATAGTATTTTTCTGTTGCAAGGGAAACCTTGAAAAACAAACAAGCGCCTCTAGCTCAATTGGCAGAGCAATTGACTCTTAATCAATGGGTTCTGGGTTCGAGTCCCAGGGGGCGCACTTCACAGAAAATCCCGCTGATTCTTAGGAATCGGCGGGATTTTTGCGTTCCCTGAATAAATACAGTTTTTGGGCTTGAGGAGCTTGTATCCGGCTTTGTCTCTGATGATGCGCGCCGCATGTTTCCTCCGCGCCTACGCAGG
>NZ_KV808297.1:218845-224582 GCF_001812205.1 Rothia sp. HMSC069C10 | reverse complement strand
CACCCTGAGGGCGCATCCGGAAAACGCGGCGCGCTACCGATGTGCCGCCCCGCTCCTCTTTACGTCCTGTGGTTCAGTGGTTCGCGAAATCTCGCCGGTCCGTTGGGTTAGGCGGTGGTTCAGTATGTGCGCCCCGTGCCTAGCGAACTGGAGTGGGGGGAGGCTGTCGCGGTTTAGTGTGTTACGTGATGGCTGGTGTTTTGCGTGTGGGGCGGGGAGGGTTGTCGCGGTTTAGTGTTTTGCCTGGTGGTTGGGTGTTTTGCGTGTGGGGCGGGGAGGGCTGTCGCCTTTTAGTGTGTTGCGTGGTGGTTAGCCTGGTGCGCGCAGAGGCGCCGGTGCCGTCCGTAGCGACATCAGGGTGCCCGAAGCGCAGCGAGGGCGGGTGCCCCTGTAGGAGCGAGGAGGCGCACCGCCCCTCAAGCGTTCAACATGGTTGCGTGTAAGCACACGAAAGCCCGCCGCAACCCAAAAGTCGCAGCGGGCAATCATTTCAAAAAGTCTCTGTTACAGGACCGGCCAAATCCGCGTCACAAACTCACGGAAATCCTCCACATCCTTACCCTGCTCCAACAGGCCAGTACCAAGGTGAGTTGCAACCTCAGCATTATCCTCAAACGACAAATAAAACGAGCTGCCATTCACCGACTCAAGCGTCACCGCATCATCACCCACACGATACGCATGCAGAGCATTCGTATTATCAATCGTCGTAGCCGTACCCGCAGGCGTCAATGCCGGCAAATTCACCGGAGCAATAATCACCTCATCAGGCGCATCCTGATACCCAACAATAAAATGCTGCTGATCAGGAGACTGATGCAACGCCAAATCAGGATTACGGTAAACCGCACGGCCCGTCGCATACACCAAATTGTATGCACCGTAATTAATAATCTGCTCGTCAAAAACCGGGTGCAGAACCCGAATGAGTTCCTCACCCGTCAAAAACTCGCTACTCTCAACAGAGTTACGGGGGTCGATAACCTCTGCGTACTTACTTGCTTCGGTCAGCTCATCAGCGACCGTGATAATCGGTTCGGTCATAGCATCAGTCTACCGGGGCAACCAACGAAGGTCACGAGTATTCGCACATATTACGCGCCATGACGTCCAAAAATGCGAGTTTTTCTCACCTGTTCAAATGAACACGTGGGAATGTGTAAACAAGTGCAATGTGTCCACATCATGAAAGAAAGTATCCGACCTGCGCCTTTATGAACAAAAACGGGTGTGTTGCCCGATAGAGATTTGACTCACCCCCTCTTGGGGCGCACCATAGAAGGGTGAAGACAGCAATGTTCCAGCGAATTCTAAACCTTGTCGACGTCGCCTAGGGCGAGTGGCAGGGTCTATTCACTGCGACTGAGCGCCCCTACCGCTACCACCAACAGCGAGGGGCATTTTTTATAGCTTGGTACCCCCGGGCATAGGATGCGTGAGGATCACACAAACCCCACGCAGAACATTGAGTACAACGAAGAACCATTAAGACACGAGGCATTTCCATGACTATGGGATTTTCCACTTCTGATGACGCGGCAAACGCTCCCGCAGAACGCATGACCGGTTCTCAGGCAATCGTCCGCACCCTCGAAGACCTGGGTGTGACTGACGTATTCGGCCTGCCTGGTGGAGCCATTCTGCCGACCTATGACCCCCTGTACGATTCCAAGAAGGTCCGCCACATCCTGGTCCGCCACGAGCAGGGTGCAGGCCACGCCGCTCAGGGCTACGCAGTGTCCAGCGGCAAGACCGGCGTGTGCATTGCAACCTCCGGCCCCGGCGCAACCAACCTGCTGACCGCAATCGCAGACGCAAACATGGACTCCATCCCCCTGGTTGCAATCACCGGCCAGGTGTCCACCAAGCTGCTGGGCTCTGACGCATTCCAGGAAGCTGACATCGTCGGCATGGCAATGCCCATCTCCAAGCACTCCTTCATGATCACCGACCCGCAGGACATCCCCCGCGCGCTCGCAGCAGCATTCCACATCGCATCCACCGGCCGCCCCGGCCCCGTGCTCGTGGACGTCACCAAGGACGCACAGGTCGGCATGATGGAATACCGCGGCATTCCTGAGGACCTGGAGCTGCGCGGCTACACCCCCGTCACCCGCGGCCACTCCAAGCAGATCCACGAAGCAGCTAAGTTCATCACCGAATCCAAGCGCCCCGTCTTCTACGTCGGTGGTGGCCTGGTCCGCGCAGGTGCTTCCGAAGAGTTCCACAAGCTGGCTAAGCTCATCGGCGCACCCGTCGTCACCACCCTGAACGCTATCGGTGCATTCCCCGACTCTGACCCCCAGAACCTCGGCATGCCCGGCATGCACGGCACCGTCCCCGCCGTCGCCGCAATGCAGAAGTCTGACTTGCTGATTACCCTCGGTGCACGCTTCGACGACCGCGTCACCGGTAAGCTCGACTCCTTCGCACCCGAGGCTAAGGTCATCCACATCGACGTTGACCCGGCAGAAATCTCGAAGATCCGCTTCGCAGACGTGCCGATCGTCGGCGACCTCAAGTACGTGCTGCCCGAACTGATCGAGCTGCTCTCCACCGAGTTCGCAGACCAGCTGCCGAACCTGACCGAGTGGTGGAACGAGCTGAACGTCATCCGCAAGGATTACCCGCTCGGCTACGAGAAGCCCAACGATGGCCTCGGCTCGCCCGAGTACGTCCTCGAGCGCATCAGCGCTCTCACCGGCCCCGACGCATACTACGTCACCGGCGTTGGCCAGCACCAGATGTGGGGTGCACACTACATCCAGCAGGAGAGCCCCCGTCACTTCATCAGCTCTGCAGGCCTCGGCACCATGGGCTACGGCGTTCCTGCCGGCATGGGTGCAAAGGTTGCACACCCCGACTCCACCGTGTGGATCATCGACGGTGACGGCTGCTTCCAGATGACCAACCAGGAACTGGTCACCTGCGCACAGAACAACATCCCCGTCAAGGTTGCCATCATCAACAACTCCTCCCTCGGCATGGTGCGCCAGTGGCAGACTCTGTTCTACAACGAGCGCTACTCCAACACCGACCTGAAGGACGGCCACGGCACCGTACGCATCCCCGACTTCGTCAAGCTCGGCGAAGCATACGGCTGCGCAACCTTCCGCTGCGAACGCGACGAAGACGTGGACGCAACCATCAAGGCTGCCCTCGAAATCAACGACCGCCCCGTGGTCATTGACTTCACCGTCAGCCCCCACGCACTGGTCTGGCCCATGGTCCCGGCAGGCGTTTCTAATGACAAGATTTGGGTTGCGAAGAACACTTCGCCCGAGTTCGATCGTGAGGGAGAGAACTAATGTCTCAGCACACTCTGTCCGTTCTGGTAGAAGATAAGCCGGGCGTTCTCACCCGTGTCTCCGGCCTGTTCTCCCGCCGACTGTTCAACATCCTCTCCCTGGCTGTGGGCCCCACCGAAAACCCCGGTGTTTCCCGCATCACCGTCGTAACCGAAGGTGACGCTCACACCATCGAGCAGATTACTAAGCAGCTGAACAAGCTGGTTCACGTGTTGAAGGTCGTCGAGCTTCCCGCAGAATCCTCCACCCAGCGTGGTCACATCCTGATTAAGGTCAAGGCCGATGCAGTTGCTC
This sequence comes from Rothia sp. HMSC069C10, assembly GCF_001812205.1. Lineage (NCBI taxonomy): Bacteria > Bacillati > Actinomycetota > Actinomycetes > Micrococcales > Micrococcaceae > Rothia > Rothia sp. HMSC069C10. The sequence goes on along the minus strand of NZ_KV808297.1, from coordinate 220,980 downwards.
GCCTGCAGATCGTTCAGGCAGCTGACCTGTTCCGCGCATCTGTGATTGACGTTTCCCCTGAGTCTGTTGTCATCGAGGCAACCGGTTCTGAGGAGAAGCTCAACGCACTGCTGGATGTTCTGGAGCCTTACGGTGTTCGCGAAATTGTTCGCGCAGGCACCATCGGCCTGGCACGTGGCCCCCGCGCTATGAGCGAGCGCATCTAATACCCACCAGGGTGTCATACCAACCCCGCATTAGCGGGGGATAGCTTCGGGTATCGCACCGCTTCGACCGGGAAACCGGCGGCGATGCGATACCCGCCCCTATGGGCTCACAGACCTTCCGGATACTTCAGATGCTGAGAAGTACTCTCGACAGCCCGCAACTAAACAGCTTTCAAGTAGAATAGTCAATGTTGAGCCCAGCCTGGGCCGCATACCAAACTTACTGAGGAGAAGAAATGGCAGCAACCATTTTCTACAACGACGACGCAGACCTCTCCCTGATCCAGGGTCGCACCGTAGCAGTTATCGGCTACGGCTCCCAGGGCCACGCACACGCACTGAACCTGCGTGACTCCGGTGTGAAGGTCATCGTCGGTCTGTCCGAGGGCTCCAAGTCCCGTGCCAAGGCTGAGGCAGAAGGCCTGCGCGTCGCAACCGTTGCAGAAGCAGCAGCAGAAGCAGACGTCATCATGATCCTGACCCCGGACCAGGTCCAGGCAAAGGTCTACGCAGAGAGCATCGAGCCGAACCTCAAGCCCGGCAACGCACTGTTCTTCGCACACGGCTTCAACATCCGCTTCGGCTACATCACCGCACCCGAGGGTGTCGACGTGGCAATGGTCGCCCCCAAGGGCCCCGGCCACACCGTCCGCCGCGAATACGAAGCAGGCCGCGGCGTTCCCGCCCTGGTTGCAGTCGAGAAGGACGCATCCGGCGAAGCACTCGCACTGGCACTGTCCTACGCAAAGGCACTGGGTGCAACCCGCGCAGGCGTCATTAAGACCACCTTCACCGAAGAGACCGAATCCGACCTGTTCGGCGAGCAGGCAGTCCTCTGCGGCTCCACCTCCCAGCTCGTCCAGTACGGCTTCGAGGTCCTGACCGAAGCTGGCTACCAGCCCGAAATTGCATACTTCGAGGTCCTGCACGAGCTCAAGCTCATCGTTGACCTGATGATCGAGGGCGGCATCGCTAAGCAGCGTTGGTCCATCTCCGACACCGCAGAGTACGGCGACTACGTCTCCGGCCCCCGCGTAATCTCCCCCGAGGTCAAGGAAAACATGAAGGCTGTCCTGGCAGACATCCAGAACGGCAACTTTGCAAAGCGCTTCATGGAAGACCAGGCTGCAGGCGCACCCGAGTTCAAGGAACTGCGCGCAAAGGGCGAGGCACACCCCATCGAGGCAACCGGCCGCAAGCTGCGCGAGCTGTTCTCCTGGAACACCGCTGACGACGACTACACCGAGGGTTCGGTGGCTCGCTAAGCGGTAGCTCAGCAATAGCTTTCTAAGAATCCGGCGTTCCACCTCTCACCCCACACGGGGGAGGGGGTGGGCGCCGGATTCTTGCTGTTTCAAGCTGAACAGCAGCACTCAACAGGTATGTGATGCAGTTCATGCTCACTTGAGTTGCGGGTGTCTATAAAATGCCGTATAGTATTTACTTGTTGCAGGGGAAACCCTGAAAAATAAATAAGCGCCTCTAGCTCAATTGGCAGAGCAATTGACTCTTAATCAATGGGTTCTGGGTTCGAGTCCCAGGGGGCGCACTTCACAGAAAATCCCGCTGATTCTTAGGAATCGGCGGGATTTTTGCGTTCCCCGAATTTTATGGTTTTTCTGGCTTGAGGTGCATATTATCCTCTTTGCTCCTGCAGGGATTGGGTGGGTGGGTACCTCGCGTCTCCCAAGACTACGGGGTGCGCTACATGTTTCCTCCGCGCCTACGCAGGGGCACCCGTCACCCGGACGCCTCCGCCCCTCCTTGCTTCGCTGCGGAGAGCGTCCGTGTGACACCCTGAGGGCGCTTCCGGAAAACGTAGCTGCACCCAGGGGCTCCCGGTGGGCACGCCTATACGCAATCTGGCGGGTGCATGGAGGTTTCGGTGGCCTCCGTAGCGACATCAGGGTGCCCGAAGCGAAGCGAGGG
>NZ_KV808297.1:202084-218745 GCF_001812205.1 Rothia sp. HMSC069C10 | reverse complement strand
AGGGCGGGTGCCCCTGTAGGAGCGAGGAGGGTGCCGAACCTCGAGCTAATCCCGCCGCGGGTGGTTCGTGGTTTGGGTGTGCGCCCCGTGCCTAGCGAACTGGGGCGGGGAGGCTGTCGCGGTTTAGCCTGTTGCGTGGCAGCCTCCACCCACAAGCAATAAGCCACCGCGTATCAGAGTGTAACCCCGGTGAGAGCCTAGCCTAAGACTGCGGTAAACTGAAAGTTATGACTGCAACTCCGTTCTACATCACCACCGCCATCTCCTACCCCAATGGCAACCCGCACATCGGCCATGCCTACGAAACCATCGCAGCCGACGTGCTAGCCCGCTTCAAGCGCCTCGACGGCTTCGACGTGCGCTTCATGACCGGCACCGACGAGCACGGCCAGAAGATGCAGACCACCGCCGAGAAGCTCGGTAAGACCGCTAAGGAACTCGCCGACGAGAACTCCGCACGCTTCAAAGCAATGAACGACGCGCTGAACATCAGCTACGACCGCTTCATCCGCACCACCGACCCCGACCACTATGTCGCATCCCAGGCCATCTGGAAGCGCATGGAAGAAAACGGCGACATCTACCTCGACAAGTACGCCGGCTGGTACTCCGTACGCGACGAAGCCTACTACGCAGAAGACGAAACTGAAGTCCGCGACGGCCAGCGCTACGCCATCACCACCGGCACCGAAGTCGAATGGACCGAAGAAGAATCCTACTTCTTCCGCCTCTCCAAGTACGGCGACAAGCTCCTCGAACTCTACGCCAACGAAGGCTACGTCTACCCCGAATCCCGCCGCAACGAACTGATCTCCTTCGTCAAGGGCGGCCTCAATGACCTGTCCATCTCCCGCACCACCTTCGACTGGGGCGTACCCGTACCCGGCAACGACAAGCACGTCATGTACGTGTGGGTCGACGCCCTCACCAACTACCTCACCGGCCTCGGCTACCCCGACACCGACAACGAGCTGTTCACCAAGTACTGGCCCGCCGACCTGCACCTCATCGGCAAGGACATCACCCGATTCCACTCCATCTACTGGCCCGCATTCCTGTGGTCCGCCGGAGTCGAACTGCCCAAGCGCGTCTTCGGCCACGGCTTCCTGCTCGTCAACGGCGAGAAGATGTCCAAGTCCGTCGGTAACGTCGTCGACCCCGCAAACCTTGTCAACGCGTTCGGCCTGGACGCGGTCCGCTTCTTCCTCATGCGTGAAGTGTCCTTCGGTCAGGACGGCTCCTACTCCGAAGAGTCCATCATCAACCGCATCAACTCCGACCTGGCAAACAACCTCGGCAACCTTGCCCAGCGTTCCCTGTCCATGGTCGCCAAGAACTGCGGCGATGCCGTCCCCACCCACGGCGAATTCACCGAAGCTGACCGCCAGATCCTCGACCAGGCGGCAGCCCTCTACGAGCCCGTCCGTGCAGACTTCGACGAGCAGGCATTCCACCGCGCTTTGGAACGCATCTGGACCGTCCTCGCAGACACCAACGCCTACTTCGCAGAACAGGAACCCTGGACCCTGCGCAAGAACGGCGAACTCGACCGCATGAACACCGTACTGTACGTAACCCTTGAGGTCGTACGCCAGGTAGCCCTGCTGCTGCAGCCCGTCATGCCCGACTCGACCGCCAAGCTGCTGACCCTGCTCGGCGTACCCGAAGGTGACGCACGCCAGTTCGCAGCCCTCGGCACCGCACTCGTGCCCGGCACCGAACTGCCCGCACCCGCACCGGTGTTCCCCCGCTACGAAGCACCCAAGGCATAACAGCTGCCTGAGTATCAGCGGACAGAGCCTGAGACAGCGCCGTAACTGATAGCGCTGTAACGGATAGTCTATGAAAGCCCCCGGCTTCCCCACCCAGATGGGGGAGGAACCGGGGGCTTTTCGCATACATATATAGGTGTAGGCGCGAGGCGGAGAAGCAGGGTAAGGATGCAGGGTGAGAACGCCGGGTGAGCCGCCACTCATCCTTAAGGATGATGCCGGTGCCCCGCCCAGCCCGCCTCAGGCTCATTTCAGCCCATGGAATGAGCGAGGAACTCCCGCATCCGCAGGTCAGGACCCGGTGAACACCCGCCAAAATCAACCTGGAGGATGAGAAAAACCCTGTAGTCAGCGCCATGCTGCGTGAAATAATTGAACTATGACTACGACAACTACTCACGCACAGACGGCACAGCCCGCCGTCTCCGCACGAAACCTTTCCAAAACCTACGGCATGGGTGAAGCAACCGTCCACGCCCTCAACAACGTCTCCGTCGACTTTGAGCAGGGCAAGTTCACCGCCATTATGGGCCCCTCCGGCTCGGGCAAGTCCACGCTGATGCAGACCATCGCAACCCTGGACACCCCCGACCCGAACCCGGCAACCTCCATCCGTATTGGCGGTACCGAGCTCTTCGGCCTGAAGGACAACGCCCTCACCGAATTCCGCCGCGAACACATCGGCTTCATCTTCCAGGCGTTCAACTTGGTGCCCACCCTCACCGCGGGCCAGAACATTGACCTGCCGCTGGGCCTCGCCGGTAAGAAGCCGGACCCGCAGTGGCGCGACTACCTGGTCAAGACCCTCGGCCTGGAAACCCGCCTCGACCACCGCCCCGAACAGCTCTCCGGCGGTCAGCAGCAGCGCGTCGCCATCGTGCGCGCCCTGCTCGCACGCCCCGAAGTGGTCTTCGCCGACGAACCGACCGGTAACCTCGACTCCAACTCCGGCGCCGAGGTGCTGCGCCTGCTGCGTGCCGCCGCAACCGACCACGCACAGACCATCCTCATGGTCACCCACGACGCAAACGCCGCCTCCTACGCAGACCGCGTGGTCTTCATCAAGGACGGCATGGTCGCCGGCGAAATGATCGAACCCACCTACGACGCCGTCCTCGGCGCAATGGCACAGCTGGAAGGTCGATAAGCCGTGGCAACCACACTGAACACGGTGGCGCGCTCCAATCTGCGCGCCTCCAAAGGAAAATACATCCTCACGGGCATAGGCATCGCGATCTCATCCTTCTTCATCGCCGCCATTATGATGCTCACCAACTCGTTGCAGGCGACCGTCAATTCCTCCGTTGGTGACGTGCTCTCCCGCGCCGAGGCGGTCGTCGCCTCCGCCGCTACAACCAGCGACGGTAAAGACAGCACCTCTATCTACCTGACTCGTGACCAGATTCAGAAAGTAGAAAAGAGCGACCTGCTCTCCGGCTACTGGGTACAGTACGCCGTCACGGGTTCGATCGGTACCGGCGACCAGAAAACCCCCGTGCAGTACAACCAGCTGCCCGCCGACTCTAGCCTCTTCCCGTACAAGGTGCAGGGTAAAATCCCCAGTAGCAACCACGAAATCATGGTCTCTACCTACTTCGCGAAGAAGCACAACCTCTCGCTGAACGGCAAGGTCACCAGCACCGACGTTGTAGAATCCGTCAGCGCCCCCGGTACTGACAAGACCGCCGAATACACCGTCGTCGGTCTGTTCGACCCCGGTTTTGAAGGCTCCACCACCAACCAGGCTGTCTTCATTGGCGGCACCAGCCTCGGCGAAGCCACCCTGAAAGCAGCCGAGACAGAAAACAAGAGCTCCGCGGCAGGATACCGGGGCATGGCTGGCGCGAACCTCATCTACCTCAAGTTCAAGGACGGCGTAACCGACGCCAAACTCAAGAGCCTGCAGGATACCCTCAGCAGCGGCGACACCAAGAACGACCCGCGCGTTATGACCGGTCAGAAGCTGCTGGAAGACTACCAGAAGAGTATCTCCACGGTCTTCACCTCCATTAGCGTGGTCCTGGGTGCCTTCGCGGCACTGGCTCTGCTGGTTTCCTCCTTCGTCATCTCCAACACCTTCGCGGTGCTGGTCGGCCAGCGCATCCGTGAGCTGGCTCTGCTGCGCACCCTCGGCGCCCGCGGCGGCTCCCTTGTACGGATGCTACTCATCGAATCCATTACCGTGGGCGTGGTGTTCTCCCTCATCGGTGCGCTGCTGACCTACCCGGTTGGCGCGCTGGTTGGCGCAAACCTCACCACCATCATGATTTCGTACTCAATCACCCCGGTGATTATCAGTACCCTGATCTGCACCATCGTGACGGTTCTGGCGTCGCTCTCCCCGGCACGAAGCGCCCTGCGCATCTCGCCCATCAGCGCGATGAGCGAGCACACCAACCTTGAGGTGCGCAAGCCCGGCAAGGTCGGCCCGATCCTGGGTCTGGTCTTCGGTGCCGCAGGTATCGGCCTGGCTATGCTGGCTCAGAACCAGGGTTCCGGTGAGGGTGCCGGCAATAAGGCCATCCTTCTCATGATGGGGGCCGCACTGCTGCTCGGTATTGCGGTCTTCCTCCTCACCCCGCTGGTACTGCCCCCGCTGGTACGCGCCCTCGGTAAGGTCACCCGCACCCAGACCGGCAAGCTGGCGCTCGCCAACGCGCTGCGTTCGCCCAAGCGCACCGTCTCCACCGGCCGCGCCGTGCTGGTGGGTACCCTGGTCGTGTCGACTGTGCTGACCGGTTACTCGGTGCTGAGCGCCTCGCTGACCAAGGCCCTGGATCAGCAGTACCCGATTTCTGCGCAGGCAAAGTACAGCTCGTATGACCAGTCCGAGGCTGCCTCCACCGTGACCAAGGCGGAGGAAATCGCCTCCAAGGTCAAGGGTATTAAGAACGTTCAGGCGTCCGCCGTCGGTTACGCAGCCGGTGTGGTTGACTACACCGTCGAGTACGAAGGCCAGACCGCCAACCAGAATTCCGACCTGGTGGCGTTGAGCTCCTCCGACCTGAAGGCAATCCTGCCGGGCGAAAACTTGAACCTTGCCGATGACACCGTGCTCGTGCCGCAGGGCCTCTGGAAGTCCGCTGGATTGAATGAGTCCAGTCGTCTGAAGGCACACGGCCCGCTCGGCGAAGTGGAACTCAAACCCGTCAAGTCCGCAACCAAGCAGAACCTGCTGATCGTCAACCCTGCCACCGCCGCCAAGCTGCAGGACGCCAAGAACCCGCAGAAGGTTGCCAACCCCGCCGCTGAGGAAGCTCAGAAGCGCATGGAAGAAGCAATCGCCAGCGGTGACCAGGAAGCTCAGACGAAGGCAGCACGTCTGACCGTCACCAGCCAGGCAACCGGTAACGACACCGTCGTTCTGGTGCGCGCCGCCTCCCCGCTGACCAGTAGCGAGAACGCGACCCTGCAGGCTGACCTGAACCGAGCCAGCCCGGACAGCTCCTTCACCGGTGGCTTGCAGGAACGTCAGACCTACGACCAGTTGCTGACCGTTATGCTGACCTTCACCCTGGTGATGCTCATGCTCGCAGTGGTCATCTCGATTATTGGTGTGGCGAACACGATGACCCTGTCGGTCAACGAACGCCGCCGCGAGAACGCGATGCTCCGCTCGCTGGGTCTGTCCCGCAAGCAGCTGCGCCGTATGATTTCCATTGAGGCGATTCTGATTACGCTCGCCGCAGTGGTGCTCGGTATGGTTTCCGGTGCGGTGATTGGTAGCCTCTCTGCGCAGATTATTATGTCTTCCATGAGTGCTTCCGCCCCGCTCGTGCTTGACCTGCCGTACGTCTGGTACGTGGTCATCCTCGTTGTGGGTGTGCTCGCCGCGATGCTGGCTTCGGCTCTGCCGGCGGCTCGTTCGGCTCGCATGTCCCCGGTTGAGGGTATGCGCGGCTAACCCGCTGTACCTGGCATAGTCACAGTACCCGGCGAACCCGGATACTCGGCGTGAGAAAGCCCCGGAGGGTGCCTCGATTAGGAGGCGCCCGCCGGGGCTTCACTGTGTCCTCTAGTTTGGCGTGCTTGTACTCTCAGATTCTTGGAGCTGACCTGTAGCATGGCTTTGCGCGTATGATGGGTGTATGAGTACTAGCCACCCCAATCTGCGTCGCGGGTACACGCTACCCCATGAAGCGGAGGTTCTTCAGATCCTCCGTGACGCTGGTGTGCGCCGTGCCCGACTCTTCGGCAGCGCCGCCCGCGGTGAGCTGACCGAAACCAGCGACCTGGATTTTTTGGTGCAGATGCCGGGGGTAGCCCCTTTTGACGAGTTCATGCAGATGGTCGATGCTCAGCACCGCATTGAACAGCTGACCGGCCGTAGCGTTGATATGGTCACCCGGTTGCGCCCCCGCATCTATGCGGAGGCAGAACCAGACATGGTGGAGTTGCCGCTATAAGAAGTTGCCTGAGCTGATGAGCGACTTTGAACAAATCATCGACGAGATACAAGAAACTACTTAACTAAAGAGCCCCGGAGGGTGCCTCGATCAGGAGGCGCCCGCCGGGACTTCACTGTGTCCTCTAGTCTGTTGTGCTCTCTATTTCTGCTGTGCCCTTATATAAGGGAGCGCTAGTGGGCGATACCCGCCTCATACGCCATAATGACCGCCTGCACACGATCACGCGCCCCCAACTTCGCCAACACATGCGACACATGCGTCTTCACCGTCGCCTCCGAAAGCACCAGCTCCCGCGTAATCTCCGCATTCGACAAGCCACGCGCAATCAAACCCAGCACCTCAAACTCACGCGGCGACAACTGCTCAATCAACTCACGATGCGGATAATCCTGCACAGGCTCAAAGCTTGCATGCTCAGCCGGAATAAACGTCGCCTTAGGAAGTTCAGAACCAGCAGCCGAGGGAATAGCAAGAACAGACTCAGCGGCAGGAGCGGCAGGAGCGGTAGGAACAACAGGAGCGGGGGAGTCCAGCACCGGAATCATCTGCTCCAACAGGCGGCGAGTCGCAGACGGCGCAATCACCGCATCGCCGCGGTGCACCGTACGAATCGCCTCCAGCAGCTGCTCCGGCGGGGTGTCCTTCAACAAGAAACCGCTCGCACCCGCACGCACCGCCGAATACACGTACTCATCAATATCGAAGGTCGTGAGCATAATAATGCGCACCCGCTCATCCTCGGAAACTTCACGCTCGCCGTCACGCTCCAGAATACGGCGCGCCGCCTCCAGGCCGTCGCAGTGCGGCATGCGCACATCCATGAGGATGACCTGCGGCGCCTGCCCCTCAGACACCATACGGTCAAAAACGTCAATCGCCGCCAGGCCGTCATCAGCTTCCATGACGACCTGCAGGTCCGGCTGGGAGTTGACGAGCATGCTCAAGCCGCCGCGCACTAGGCGCTGGTCGTCAACGAGCATCACGCGGATCGGCTGGGTAGTCTGTGGTGCAGAAGTCTGTGGTGCAGAAGAGTACATAGTTTCAATCCTAGATCACGAGGTAGTAGAGGGCACGGGTATTAGAGGTCGCGGTAGGGCAGCGCCGCCTCAACGAGCCAGCCGCCGTCAGGCTGCAGACCGTAGGTGAGGGTGCCGTGGTAGAGGGCGATGCGCTCGCTCATGCCGCGCAGACCGTTGCCGCTACCGGGCACAGGGCGGGCAATGTGCTGAGCCACGGCAGAGGAAACCGGGTCGTTCTGAACCCGCAACTGCAGACCGTCCTCACCCCAGTGAATGGTGACGGTGGTTGCCGCGCCGGGGGAGTGCTTGAGTGCGTTGGTGAGCGCCTCCTGCACGGTGCGGTACGCCGCCAGCTCGGCACCCTGCGGCAGGGTGCGCGCCATGGTGCCGGTGATTCCGGTGAAGGTGACGGGTAGCCCGGCGCGGCGGCTCTGCTCCACGAGTGCGGGTACATCGCTGAGGGCGGGCACGGGTGCGTAGGTGGTTGCCTCGTCTGTGCGCAGTAGCCCGAGTAGGGAACGCATCTGGGTGAGGGAGTCGCGTGCCGTGTCTGCGATGAGCTCGAGGGTCTGCTCGGCAATATCCGGTTCGCTCTGCTGAGCCTGACCCGGTTGCTCTGCCTGCTGGGCGCGTGCGGTGCGGGCGCTCGCGGCGGCGTAGCGTGCCCCATCCGCCTGGGAAATAATGCTGGAGAGCGAGTGCGCCACAATATCGTGCATTTCGCGGGCGATGCGTGTGCGTTCGTCCTGCGCGGCGAGGCGGCGTTCCTGTTCCTGCTCGTATTCGAGGCGGCGGGCGCGTTCTTCGAACTCTTCGCTGCGCAGTTCGCGCATGCGGCGGGAGTCGCCGAGGAACCAGAAGACGGTGAAGATGGATCCGCAGAGCACGCCGAGCATCAGGGAGATGAAGATGCGGGCGGGTATGTCGTCCCAGTGGTAGAGGAATGAGAGTGAGGCCTGCACGGTGACGGCGAGTGCGCCGACCCAGCCGAGAATGAGGCCGCGGAAGCGGGCGCGGCGGGTCCAGTGCCTGCCGATATGGTAGGCGGCGAGGGTGACCGGCGGGTAGCAGGTGACTGCGAGTGAGTCGGGGAAGGGAGACAGGAGGGTGAGGCAGAGCGCCGCGATGACCACGTAGATGCTGCCGTAGGGGAAGCGGTAGCGGAAGTAGAGCGCGGTGGTGCTGCAGAGCGCGGAGATGAGCGGGATCCAGCCGTAGCCATTGATGAAGGCAACGGAGAGTACGCAGCAGAAGAACTGCATGTGCGCGACGACGATAATGTTCATCCAGCCGCGGTTGTCTCTGAGGTAGCTTTGCACGCGGCTGGAGGCGGTGATTGCATCGGCGGGCAGGTCGATGCTTTCTGAGATGCCGCGGGTATGCGTTACGGCGTAGCCTGATCCGGCCGTCTCTGTGCTGTGCTGTGGGTTCTTCTGGGGTTCGGTGTGCTTGAGGGGCATGTTTCCAGTGTATCGGGGTGGTGGGGCGGGGCTGGGAGCCTCTTTTTTGCTCTCACATGCAGGGATATTTTGTGGGTTTGCGTGTGGGGTTGTGTGCTTGAGTGAGTATGACACGCCGAAAACACCTATTTTTAGTGACCTTGGTTACTTTTTCGAAAAATATTCCCTCAACTAAAACTTGAGAGTTTGGGGTTGTATGGGGTTCGAATTCGAGTTTAAGAGACTTGAAACTCCCTTAAGTAACCTATTTTGGTTGAAAAACCTTCAACCAAGGCGGAGAGTTTAAGGGAAACCCCCTCATCAAACCATTTTTGGAACCATTGCGGTACAGGTCTTTGATGGGTATAGTTTTGGCTGTACCGAAATTCTGCGTCCAGGAGGCAAGGCCTCGCAGAGTGAACACCAAGCGCTCTGAAACGCGAAAGTCCCTATGCAGGGGACCGGTTACAGCATTATGTCGTTATCACCAGAGGTTAGGCGCAAGCCTACTTCACTCACTCGAATCTCATCAGGTGACGTTCTTCGCCGTGCACGACGGCGGGTGATAACTTTTATTCCTCAAAATGACATCACTCTCGAAGGACATACATGTCTACTAACATTTCTCGCCGCAAGGTTGTCGCTGGCGCAGCATGGGCTGCTCCGGTTGTCGCAGCATCTGCTGCAGTTCCCGCTTTTGCTTCCTCCACCGAATGTGAGTGGGAGTCCACCGCAGCTTACACCGCTGAAGGTAACGCTTCGGGTGCTAAGGGCACCCAGTCCTTCGTCGTTCCCCCGCTGGTCGACAAGATCAAGTTCGAGGTTGTCGGTGGCGCTGGTGGTACCAACTACGACGATATCGCAGCAGGCTCCGGTGCTAAGATCACCGGTATCATCGAGGTCAAGCCCGGCCAGACCGTTCAGCTCATCGGCGCAGCCGGTGGTATCGGTAAGGGCCCCCTGTCCCCCGCAGAGGGTGGCGAGGGCTACGGTAACGGCGGTTCCTCCAACCTGCCCACCCCCATCCCCGCAAGCGTCATGCAGAGCGTGAACGCTATTTGGCCCGCTAACTCCACCCTGAAGCGCATCATCTACTCCGCATCCGGTGGTGGCTCCTCCGCTCTGGTCATCAACGGTACCCCCGTTGCAGTCGCAGGTGGCGGCGGTGGCGCCGGCTTCGTGAATGCTGGTGGCGCTAACAACAACTTCGACTACATCTTCCCCGGCGCTGTTGACGCAGGTCGCCTGTGGCCCGAGAAGGCAAAGCGCAACGTGTACCCCGTCATCGGTTCCACCGGTGGTTCCGCTGAGGGTGCAGCAGGTTCTGCAGGTAACCAGGGTGCACTGACCTACTCCGCTGACACCTCCGTCACCACCACTGTTAATGCAGGTGAGGGTGGCTCCGCAGGTATCGGTGGTAACGGTGGTTCCAAGACCGACCTGCCCTCCGGCAAGTCCCCCAACGGCGTTCTGGGTTACTCCTCCACCAACAACCAGGAGATCTACCACTCCTCCAAGTCCGGTAACAACGGTGGCGACGGCTTCAAGGGTAACGGTGGCGACGGCGTGGGCTCCTACTCCTACATGATCGACAACAACGACCGCACCATCAAGGAAGTTGTTACCGTGAAGGCAACCGGTGAGAAGAAGGCTCTGGAGTACTCCTCCATCGGCTTCAACTGGAACGGTTACCAGTCCGTCATCTCCGCAGGTGGTGGCGCAGGCTACGGTGGCGGTGGCTCCGGTGCTTCCACCTCCGCATCCGCAATCGTTCTGACCCAGAAGTGGAACAACAACCCCGACGGTCTGCGCCAGAACACCGGCTTCTCGCAGTTCGGTGGCGGCGGCGGCGCAGGTGGCTCCTACGTTGCTCCCGGTGTTTCCGGTGGCTCCATCGAGTCCGCAGGCAACGCTCCGACCGCTCGTGGCGCACGTGGCAACGGCTACGTCAAGGTCACCCTCTGCAAGCGCACCGCGTAATTGCATAGACCTTTAGGGCTCTCACTCTAAGTGAGAAATCATAACGATATTCCCCGGCTGAATTATCAGCCGGGGAATATTGTTTTAACCGGTGGGGCAGGGGATCGGTAGCTAACCTGGAACTCTCTAGCCCAGACTCTGCCTAGCCCAGACTCTGAGAACCCGCCCGCGCACTCTACCGCCCACCCGCGGCGCGTATTACGGTAGAGGCATGACTGAAGCACGTAGCATCGACCTCGCCGTCATCCCCGGCGACGGCATCGGCCCCGAAATCATTACCGAAGCCCAGCGCATCCTCACCCGCGCCTGCGAGCTCGAAAACATCACCGTAACCCCCACCCACTACAAGCTCGGCGCCGAGCACTGGCTGGAAACCGGTGAAACCCTGCCCGACTCCACCATGGACGCCCTCAAGAAGCACGACGCGATCCTCTTCGGTGCCATCGGTGCAGACCCGCGCAGCGGCAAGATTCCCTCCGGCCTCATCGAACGCGAAATGCTCCTGAAGCTGCGCTTCGCCTTCGACCACTACATCAACCTGCGCCCCTCCCGTCTGTACCCCGGCGCAGTCTCCCCGCTCGCCAACCCCGGCAACATCGACTTTGTGGTCGTGCGTGAAGGCACCGAAGGCCCCTACATTGGCAACGGCGGCGTCATCCGCGGCGGCACCCCCCACGAAATCGCCACCGAAGTCTCCCTCAACACCGCACACGGTGTGGAGCGCCTGATGCGCTACGCCTTCGAACTGGCATCCACCCGCCGCAAGAAGGTCACCCTCGTACACAAGACCAACGTGCTCACCCACGCAGGTCGCCTCTACAACCGCTACTTCACCGAAATTGCGGCTGAATTCCCCGAGGTTGAGACCGACTACCTGCACATTGACGCAACCACCATCTTCATGGTCACCGACCCCGCACGCTTCGACGTAATCGTCACCGACAACCTCTTCGGCGACATCATCACCGACCTCGCAGGTGCAGTGACCGGCGGTATCGGCTACGCGGCAAGCGGCAACATCAACGCTGTCGGCGAGTTCCCCTCCATGTTCGAGCCCGTACACGGCTCCGCACCGGACATCGCCCGCCAGAACAAGGCAAACCCCACCGCCGCAATCCTCGCCGGTGCAATGCTGCTGCGCCACCTCGGCCACGACGCCGCCGCAGCCCGCATTGAGGACGCTGTTGAGGCAGATATGCGCGAAAACGGCGCGAGCGTGCGTGGTACCGACCAGGTCGGCGCGGACGTGCTCGCACGCCTCGGTTAATACTTGCCCGGCTAAAACTGGCTCGGCTAAAACGTGAACTACGCTAGTGAAGCCCGGAAGGAACACACCTTCCGGGCTTCACCTGTTCACATCCTGAATGAGAGAAAAGGTGCGCATGCGGCAAACGCATCTTTCCGGTACTCTAAAACAGGTCAGGCACACCCGCCCGGCACCTCGGCGGTGGACACCCTCCACCACTCACTGCAATGCATCCGACTAGCACAGACCGCTAGATGCACCATCTGCCCCGCACGACAACGCGCCCGGCGGCACACACCGGTTCTACGCCCCGACGCGAGAACCGCGAATCAAAGAACGCCTGCACAAGCAACTAGACAAAGAGGAACGCAGAACGATGGCCATCGAATTCAGCCACGAAGCAAACCAGTCACCCGCCTCCGCCGAACGCCGCGCCGAAATCCTTGCAAACCCCGGCTTCGGTGACTACTTCACCGACCACATGGTCACCATCGACTGGGAAGGCGACTACAAGACCGGTGGCACCTGGTACGACGCACGAGTTCACCCCTACGGCCCGCTCGTCCTCGACCCCGCAGCATCCGTCTTCCACTACGGCCAGGAAATCTTCGAAGGCATCAAGGGCTACCGCCACGCCGACGGCTCCGTGTGGACCTTCCGCCCCGAAAAGAACGCGGCACGCTTCGCGAACTCCGCACGCCGCCTCTCCCTGCCCGAGCTGCCCGAAGAGACCTTCATTGAGTCCCTGCGCCAGCTGATTAAGGCGGACGAATCGTGGGTTCCCACCGGTGACGGTGAGGCCTTCTACTTCCGCCCCTTCATGATTGCTACCGAGGCGTTCCTCGGTGTTCGCCCCGCACGCCACGTGCAGTACCACGTGATTGGCTCGCCCGCAGGTAACTACTTCGGCACCCCCGAACCCGTGGACATCTGGCTCTCCACCACCTACGCCCGTGCAGGCGAAGGCGGCACCGGTGCGGCAAAGTGCGGCGGTAATTACGCAGCATCCATGATTGCCCAGACCGAGGGTGAAAAGCACGGCTGCAAGCAGGTTATCTTCAAGGACCCGCACCGCGGCGACGCCATCGAAGAGCTCGGCGGCATGAACGTGTTCTTCATCTTCGGCAAGGAAAACAAGATCGTCACCCCCGAACTGACCGGCACCATCCTGGAGGGTGTGACCCGCTCCTCGCTGATTCAGCTCGCTAAGGACCGCGGCATGACCGTGGAGGAGCGCGCTATCACCCTCAACGAGTGGCGTGAAGGCGTGGCAAACGGCGACATCACCGAAATCTTCGCCTGCGGCACCGCGGCAGTGGTCGCACCCATCGGCAAGCTCAAGGCAGAAGACTTCGAAATTCCGGCACCCACCGAGCACTTCGGCGAAATCTCCAAGAGCCTGCGCGAAGAGCTCGTCGGCATTCAGCTCGGCACCGTTGAGGACCGCCACGGCTGGATGACCCGCCTCATCTAAACGTTCGACATAACGTAACCCGCGAAATCCCCGCAGGATGCGCCCGCACCCGGAACGCGCACCCGCGGGGATTCGCTGTGCCCGGTCAGTGCTGTGCTCAGCGAATATTGCGCGCGGCGTTGATAGCGCGAGGACAGGGGAGGCGCACCCCGCCGAACCTAATAGTGTTGAACCCCGCCGGGCTAAAACCTGCCTTGCCAATTCCGCCCGCCGCCCCCCGCCCTCGAAGGCTGGTACCCTAGAAAGTATGCGTATTGCACGATTTACCGTAAATAATGAGCTCCACTTCGGGCTGGTAGAAGGCGACGCAGGCGAAGAAACCCTGCGCGTACTCGCCGGCGACCCCTTCTACTCGGGCATCGAACCGACCGGCACCACCTACCCCATCGACCAGGTGCGCCTGCTCGCCCCGATTATTCCCCGCTCCAAGGTGATTGGAGCGATCGCAAACTGGGCTGGAACCGAGGCGCCCGCCTCTCCGCAGTTCTTCCTCAAGCCCAACACCACCGTGATTGGCCCCGGCGACCCTGTGACCCTGCCCGAGTACTCCGAAGCCGTCAGCGCAGAAGGTGAACTCGCCGTCATTATCGGTCGTATCGCCAAGTCCGTGCCTCTTGAGCGCGTGCACGAAGTCATCTTCGGCTACACCGTAGCCAACGACCTCACCGCCCGCGACCTGCTCGAGGACCGCCAGTGGACCCGCGCCAAGGGCTTCGACGGCGCCACCCCGCTCGGCCCCTGGATCGAAACCGACCTGGACACCGACTCGCTGAACATCACCACCTGGGTCGACGGCGACGTCGTGCAGGAAGGCAACACCTCCGAAATGCACTACTCCGTAGCCGAACAGGTTGCCGCAGCCTCCGAAATCTTCACCCTGCTGCCCGGCGACGTACTGCTCACCGGCACCCCCGCCGGCATCAGCATACTGCGCGACGGCAACGAAGTAGAGGTCGAAGTCGAAGGCATCGGCTCCCTCGTCACCCGCGTGCGCGACTAAGCAGCCCGCCCCCAAAAACGTAACGTACATCCTGAAACACACCGTCAAGGAGACATCATGACCGAATACCACGGTCCCGTACTCAACAGCCCCGCAGACACCCGCGTCCGCTTCTGCCCCTCGCCCACCGGCACCCCGCACGTGGGCATGGTCCGCACCGCCCTCTTCAACTGGGCGTACGCACGCCACACCGGCGGCAAGCTGATCTTCCGCATCGAAGACACCGACGCGGCACGCGACTCCGAAGAGTCGTTCAACCAGGTGCTCGAATCCCTGCACTGGCTCGGCATCAACTGGGACGAAGGCGTCGGCGTCGGCGGCCCCCACGAGCCCTACCGCCAGTCTGAGCGTAAGGCCGCAGGCATCTACAACGAGATCTTCGAAAAGCTCGTTGAAGGCGGCTACGTGTACGAAGACTTCTCCACCCCCGACGAGGTGAAGGAACGCCGCAAGGCAGCCGGTCAGGACCCGCAGCTCGGCTACGACAACTACGACCGCAACCTCACCGAAGAGCAGAAGGAAGCCTACCGCGCAGAAGGCCGCCAGCCCGTGTGGCGCCTGCGCATGCCCGACGAAGACATCACCTTCAACGACCTCGTTCGCGGTGAAATCACCTTCAAGGCAGGCACCGTACCCGACTACGTGGTCGTCCGCTCCAACGGCGACCCGCTGTACACCTTCGTGAACCCCGTCGACGATGCACTCATGGGCATCACCCACGTGCTGCGCGGCGAAGACCTGCTCTCCTCCACCCCGCGTCAGATCGCGCTCTACCGCGCACTCATTGACACCGGCGTGACCAGCTTCATCCCCGAATTCGGCCACCTGCCCTACGTCATGGGCCAGGGCAACAAGAAGCTCTCCAAGCGCGACCCCGAGTCGAACCTCTTCCTGCTGCGCGACTCCGGCTTCATCAAGGAAGGCCTGCTGAACTACCTGTCCCTGCTGGGCTGGTCCCTCTCCGCAGATCAGGACGTCTTCACCATCGATGAGCTCGTCGAGCACTTCGACGTACACGACGTTGTCGCCAACCCCGCACGCTTCGACGTGAAGAAGGCAGAGTCCATTAACGGCGACCACATCCGTGCGCTCGACCCCAAGGACTTCCGCGACCGTCTCATCCCGTACCTGCAGGCTGCAGGCGTACTCGGCGAGACCCTCACCGAGCGTGAAGAGCAGGTCCTCACCGAAGCTGCACCCCTCGTCCAGGAGCGCATGCAGCTGCTCGGTGAAGCACCCGGCCTGCTCGCATTCCTCTTCAAGGCTGATGAAGAAATCAGCACCGCAGACGACGCACGCAAGCAGCTCAAGGAATCCGCACCGCAGGTCCTCGCCGCCGCAATCGAAGCTCTGGAGCCCCTCGAGGACTTCACCGCAGCCAACATTGAGGCAGCCCTGCGCGCCGCAATCGTCGACGGCCTGGAAATCAAGCCGCGCCTCGCATTCGGCCCCGTGCGTATCGCAGTGTCCGGTGAGCGTATCTCCCCGCCGCTGTTCGAATCCATGGAAATCCTGGGTAAGGAATCCTCCCTCGCACGCCTGCGCAAGCTTGCCGCTGAACTGAGCTAACCATGAGTCGGTCGAATAACCAATCCATCATCGGCAAGGCGCTGCTCAAGGGCACCCTCATGGCGCTCACCAACGCCTGCATTATCTGGCTGATTCTGTACATCGCCAACATGGACAAGTCCGTCTTGATGGTGGTCGCTGTTGTCGTTGCGGCAGCCTTCGGATACGTGACTGCCTACTTCGAGGCGCGCGCCGCCCTGAACGCTCAAGAAGCTCAGGCACGGCACGCCCGCGGCGGCGACGTCAGCAGTTCGTCTGACGGCGTAGACACCTCGGACTCTTCGCGTGAAGAGGACGACGAAGACGACTTCGTGGACCCGGGCCCCGACCCGGACGCGGGCGACTTCGACGCCGGAAGCTCCAGCAGCTCCAGCAGTTCGGATTACAGCAGCTACAGCAGCTCCGACTACTCTGGCGGCGGCGATTCCGGTGGAGGCGACTCTGGCGGTAGCAGCGACTAAGCTCTAGAGAATCCCCTTATCCAGCGGGAATCTGACGACCGAAAGGTCTGAAGGAAACCCGGCGGATAAGGGGATTTTTCATAAATTTGAGAATATTTTTTGTGATGGGTATTTCCTGTAAAACTACTAGTCGGTATCTTTTGCGGAGGTGAATCTGGCTCCATTTGAGGGAGTGTAGCAAGAATTTGGTTTGCGCACCCCGGTAAAGGCTCGTATAGTAGTACCTGTTGTTGCGACGAACTGAAAAGTTCAAAGCGAAAACATGCGGTTGTAGCTCAGTTGGTAGAGCACC
>NZ_KV808297.1:0-201984 GCF_001812205.1 Rothia sp. HMSC069C10 | reverse complement strand
GTCGCGAGTTCAAGTCTCGTCAACCGCTCCGCTCAAGCCCCGAGGTTCGCCTCGGGGCTTTTTTGTTGTCTCTGGGGTTTTATTGTCTCCGGGGTTTTAGTTTTTGGAGGTGCGGGGGGCGGGGTCCTGTGATCTTTCCCGAGGCGGTTGCTTGGGTGGGTTGACTGCCAGACTATCTGACTACCTGGCTACCTGGGTGCTGGCTGCCGGGCTATCTGACGACCTGACTGTCCGGTCATCTGGCTATCGGGAGGCAATACAGGAAAAATCTTCAAAAAAATTTGGGATGCAAAGCGTGCGGGGGAGAGGTTAAAGCCACTCTCTGAGCCCCTTGGAAGCTGCTTTGAGGGGTGAAAATCGGCCCCAAAACCCTCCTTTTGAAGAAATTTAAAAAACTTTTTAACCCCAAAAACCCCGGAAACACGCGGAAGTAGCGGGCATAAAACCGTGAATGTGAGGCGGCTCTCTAGATTTCGGCTTGCACGCCTCCAGAAAGACCCGTATAGTTATTACTCGTTCCGGTGATAAGTCGAAAGGCGAGAAACGGAACGGTAATGGGATATGGTGTAATTGGCAACACGAAGGTTTCTGGTTCCTTTGTTCTAGGTTCGAGTCCTGGTATCCCAGCTAACCTCCTCACGGAGGTTGCGGCCCCATCGTATAGCGGCCTAGTACTCCGCCCTCTCACGGCGGCAACACCGGTTCAAATCCGGTTGGGGTCACACTAGAAATAAACCCTCAGTCTTCTGGCTGAGGGTTTATTTGTTTATCCGGTAAAGACTGGTTTTAGATTCTACGGTGCCGCCGTGAGCCTCTCACGGCGCCGCTCCTTACGTCGCGGCACTCCGGGGCATGATGGATTTCCTCGCGCGCTCGGCATCATGCCCCTCCGTCACCGTTACAAACCGGTTGGGGTCACACTAGGAAAAGCCTGGTTTCTTCGGAAGCCAGGCTTTTTTGTTTATCCAGTGAAACCGGACTGAGATTCGGTAATGACTTAGCGACTTCAGCCATGGTTAAAAGCTATCCCTCAAAACGCTAACCCAGCCCCAAAGTCCGTACCTCATGACCAGAGTCCATAAGTCATTACTGAACCTGCAGTCACCTCTGGTGGGATGATCTTTTAGATTCCATGGTGCCGCCGCATACTCCTCGAGAAGGGAACGGGAAGAAAAAAAGGGGAGCGCAAAATTTGACCTTCACGCCAAGCCTCGGTATAGTCTTATCCGTAAGCGTGATTGGCGCAGTGGTAGCGCGCTTCGTTCACACCGAAGAGGTCACTGGTTCGAACCCAGTATCACGCACCAATAACCCCCGTTTCAAGGAACGGGGGTTTTATTATGCCCACCGGTATTTGTGTCCACAAGCAGTACAAACCCAGCCGCGGACACAACCACCCGAGAATGAGGTACCCCGTGACAACACCCGAACTCGCCGCAGCCACCGACTACGGACGCATGTACGCGCGCGTCCGCGGAGGAGAACCCCTCGTCCCCTCCATCACCACCGTCATCGGGCAGCACGCCAACGACCTCAGCGGCTGGCACGGGTACATGGCCGCCAAAGCCGCCCTCGAAGACCAGCGCGCCTACCGCGCCACCGGATCCCACGGCCTCAAATTCGCCATCATCCGCGACGCAGCCAGCGCCTCCGAACGATACCGCGACGCAGCCGCCGCCCGAGGCGACCGCGTCCACAACTACGCCGAAGCCGTCGCCCTACGCGCCATGGGCCGCGAACACAACCTCGACGAAAGCCGCGAACAGCTCATCATCAACGGCGAACAAGCCTACGCCGACCGCTTCGACGAATGGTGGGAAGCCTTCAAGCCCCGCCCCCTTGCCGCCGAAGTCACCATCTGGAACGACACCGTCGGCTACGCGGGAACCCTCGACCTCGTCGCAGAAATCGCAGGCCGAACCTGCATCATCGACTACAAAACCAAAGGCACCGACAAACGCGGCCGCGTCAAAGCACTCGACGAAAAAGTCGTCATGCAGCTCGTCGCCGGACTCAAAGCCGAAGAATCCCTCCTCGACCCCGACGCAGGCACCTGGGAACCCTGGAAATACGGCGACGCGCCCGTCCTCATGGGCGTGGCACTCGGCGAAACGCAGGTGCTGCCGCAGCAGGCAAACCCCGCGGTGCTCGAACGCAACTGGTACAAGTTCTGCGCCCTGCGCCGCGTTTGGGAATTCGACCGCCAGGTCCAAGAATTTGAAGACCCCGCGCTCATGCCCGTAGTACCGCCGCCCGCGGCATAAACCAGTACCCCCCGCCGACTAGAAGACTGGGCGGCATAGGGGAGTAGCGGGTATAGGGGAGAGGCTCAAACCCCCTGAGGAGGTGAGCACGGGGAGATGAGCGCTGGGAGGTGAGGCTCAGCCCTCACCCTGCCGCCTCCACCCCCAGCGCCTCGATTCGTTCTAGATTCGCGCTACTGAATCGGCGACAATAGAACAATAGGCAGAACGGCGTGCACCTGCTGTGAAGAATGCGCCCGCTGTGAAGAACCTGCTCCTGGGAGAACCCTCCTGCCGAGAGAGCCCGCCAGCGCAGTTTCACCCGCGAGGTTCTATCAGCGCAGTTCTGCCGCCATATTGAAATCCGTAAGCACATTCCCGGCACCCCGCCGGCAAAGGAGAACCATGACCATCCTGAGCATCCGCACCGTAGGCGACCCGGTGCTGCGCAGCGTTTGCGACCCCATCACCGTCTTCGACGACGACCTGGCACGACTTATCGACGACATGCTAGAAACCATGTACGACGTGGGCGGCGTGGGCCTTGCCGGCCCGCAGGTTGGCATCTCCAAGCAGATCTTCACCTTCGGCGGCATTGACGACCGCGAAGGCTACATCATCAACCCCGTGCTTGAAGTCGGCGAAGAAGACCAGGAAGGCGGCGAAGGCTGCCTGTCCGTGCCCGGTCAGAAGTCCGCGACCCCGCGCAAGAACTGGGCGCGCGTGACCGGCGTAGACCGCCACGGCGAACCCCTCGTGCTGGAGGGTGAGGGTCTGTTCGCGCGCATGCTGCAGCATGAGACCGACCACCTGCACGGCAAGCTGTTCATCGACCGTCTCGTGGGTGAAGACCGCCAGCGTGTGATGCGTGCCCTGCGCGCCGCAGACTACAACACTGTCGCCGCGAAGACCGTGACCGAGCGTGCAACCCGCGTGGGTGGTGCCTTCGGCGGCGGTGGCGCGTTCGGTGCAGGCTCTGCCGGTTCCTCCTTCGGTAGCTTCGGAAAGTAGGTCCACATGCTCAACATTATTTACGCAGGCACCCCCGACGTTGCTGTGCCTCCGCTCGACTACCTGGCGAACTCCGATAAGGTTCGCTTGGTTGGCGTGCTCACCCGCGAAGACGCCCCCGTGGGCCGCAAGCGCGTGCTCACCCCCTCCCCGGTCGCGCAGCGCGCCGAAGAGCTCGGCCTGCCCATCGTGAAGGCAAACCGCTGGAACGACGAAGCCGCCGCAGCCATTGCCGAGCTGAACGCTGACGCAGCCGCCGTGGTCGCCTACGGTGCGCTGCTGCCCCTGCCCGCGCTCGAATCCCTGCGTTACGGCTGGGTCAACCTGCACTTCTCCAATCTGCCCGCATGGCGCGGCGCCGCCCCCGTGCAGCGCGCCCTCATCGCCGGTGAGCAGGAAATTTTCTCCACCACCTTCCTGCTCGAGGAAGGCCTGGACACCGGCCCCACCTTCGAACAGGAATCCACCCCCGTAGCCGCCGACGACACCGCAGGCACCGTGCTGATGCGCCTCGCCACCAGCGGCGGCGCGCTGCTTGAACGCACCTTCGAACGCCTCGAAGCGGGCGAGAACGGCACCGTGCAGGTCGAGGACGAGTCGGTCAGCTACGCCTCCAAGATGAGCATTGCCGACGGCCGCCTCACCTGGACCGAACCCGCCGAGCAGATCCTGGCACGTTTCCGCGGCGTCACCCCCGAACCCGGCGCATGGTGCGAACTGGGCGAAAACCGCTTCAAGGTCGGTGGTCTGGCGGTTGCCGATGAGCGCCTGGTGCAGTCCCTGACCGAGGCGAACGGCGGCCCCCTCGCACCCGGTGCGGTGCGTCTGCACGCGAAGAAGGTACTGGTCGGCACCGGTACCAAACCCCTGATGCTGCTGCAGGTTCAGCCTGCCGGTAAGAAAATGATGGATGCGCCCGCGTGGGCTCGCGGCGCTGGCAAGGACATGGCGGAAGGCCTGGTGGTACTCGCATGAGCAACGAAAAGCGCCCTTACAAGGGAGGACACGGCAAGCCCGGTCACTCCGGTAACGCTGGCAACGGCAAGTTCGGCCAGGGTAGCGGTCAGGGTAAGTTCAATCAGGGCGGCGGTCAGGGTGAGGGCGGTGCGAAGCGTAAGCGTCGCCGCCGCTCCGGCGCTGGCAGCGGCTCTGGTGTGAGCGAGCAGAACCGCCAGCAGTCCCAGAGCTCCCAGCGTACTCAGAACCAGCGCTCCCAGAATCAAAGCTCGCAGGGCCGCCCGCAGAAGTGGGACAACAACTCCCGCAGCGAATCCCGCACCGGCCGCCGCTTTGACGGCCTGACCAGCGTCGAACGCGCCGCACGCCGCGCCAAGACCGAGCACGACGACACCAAACGCGGTGGCGGCGGCACCTCCCAGCGCAATAAGAGCGGCCACGAACGCAACCGCCGCTCCATGTCCGCCCGCGAATTCTCCGCGGCGGCACCCTCCGCACGCTCGCGTACCGCAGACACCGCACGCGCAACCGTCTTCGACGTATTGCGCTCCGTGGCGGAATCCGACGCCTACGCGAACCTCGTGCTGCCCAAGGCGATTCGTAGCCACCGCCTCGACCACCGCGACGCAGGCTTCGCAACCGAGCTGACCTACGGCACGCTGCGCCACCAGGGCACCTACGACGCAATCCTCAGCCGCTGCGTAGACCGCCCCATCGAGAAGGTCGGCACCACCACCCTGATCGTGCTGCGTATGGGCGTGCACCAGCTGCTGAACATGCGCGTTCCCGCCCACGCGGCGCTGAACCAGAGCGTGTCTCTGGCACGCGAAAAGATCGGTGCGGGCCCGGCAAGCTTCATCAACGCGGTGCTGCGCCGCGTCTCCGAGCGCACCCCCGAAGAGTGGTACGAACTCATCATCGAGAACGCGAAGGACGACACCGAGCGCATGGCGCTGCTCGCCTCGCACCCCGGCTGGATTGTGCGTTCCATGCGCCAGGCACTCGTCGCGCACGGCCGCCCCGCCTCCGAAATTGAGCAGCTGCTCGAAGCGGACAACCTCGCCCCCGTGGTGAACCTGGTTGCGCTGCCCGGCCTGGGTAGCCTCGACGAGGCACGCGAACAGGGCGCCGTCGACGGCGAGCTGGTTGAGGGTTCGGCACTGTACGCCTCCGGCGACTTGGCACGCCTGGAATCCGTACGTGAAGGCACCGTCCGCGCGCAGGATGCTGGCTCCCAGCTGGTGGCACGCGCGCTCGCCGCAGCACCCCTGGACGGCACCGACACCGCATGGCTCGACCTGTGCGCAGGCCCCGGCGGTAAGGCGGCGCTCCTCGGCGCGCTCGGTATTCAGCGCGGCGCATCCCTGGTCGCCAACGAGGCGGCACCGCACCGCGCGCAGCTCGTGGAATCCTCCATGCGCCCCCTGCCCGAGGACAGCTACACGGTACTCACCGGCGACGGCCGCCAGATCCGCGAGACCCTGCGCAAGAACGCCTCCGACCTGCCCGGATCCATTGAGCCCGGTCAGCTTTTCGACCGTGTGATGGTGGATGTGCCCTGCTCCGGTCTGGGCGCCCTGCGCCGCCGCCCCGAGGCGCGTTGGCGCAAGTCCCCGCGCGATATTGCCGAGCTGCTGCCCCTGCAGCGTCAGCTCCTGGATGCGGCCATTGAGGCGACCCGCCCCGGCGGCGTTATCGCCTACGTGACCTGCTCCCCGCACGCGGCAGAAACCCAGAACATTGTGGCTGAGGTGCTCGAAAGCGGCGCGGTCAGCCTGCTCGATTCCGCCGCAGTACTGCGCGAAGTCGCCCTGCACACCGAAGGCGCGAACGGCGAGCCCGTGAGCGTGCTGGCGGGGGAGAAGGACCCCGGCCACACCCCCGAGATCAAGGTCAAAAAGGGTGCGCCGGTCGTGAAGGCTTCGGAGAACCCGACCACCGCGCAGCTGTGGCCGCACGTGCACGGAACCGACGCAATGTTCCTCGCCCTGCTGCGTAAGAACTAGCCGCTTCACCGCCTAGCATCACCCGCCATACGGCACGGACTTGAAAGGAACCCCATGGGTATTGCCATTAACCCGTCGATTCTCTCGGCGGATTTCGCGAACCTGCAGCGCGAGCTGGAGCGCATTTCCACCGCAGACGCCGCGCATATTGACGTGATGGACAACCACTTCGTCCCCAACCTCACCTGGGGTCCGCCGGTGGTCAAGCGTCTGCGCGAAATCTCCCCGGTGCCGTTCGACGTGCACCTGATGATTGAGGACGCCGACCGTTGGGCACCCGAATACGCCAGCATGGGCTGCGAATCGGTGACCTTCCACGCGGAGGCGGCTATCGCCCCCATCAAGCTGGCGCGCACCCTGCGTGCTGAGGGTGCGAAGGCGGGTATGGCGCTGCGTCCGGCAACCGCCGTGGAACCCTACCTGGACATGCTCAGCGAACTGGACATGCTGCTAATCATGACCGTGGAACCCGGCTTCGGCGGTCAGGCGTTCCTGGAGGTGACCCTGCCGAAGATCGCCCGCGCCGCCAAGGCGATTGAGGGCGCGAACCTGCCGGTGACCGTGCAGGTGGACGGCGGCATCACCGAAGAGACCATCCTGCGTGCCGCGGAGGCGGGCGCAACCTGCTTCGTTGCCGGTAGCTCGGTCTACGGTGTGGATGAGGCGCTCGGCGGTCCGGAGGCGGCAATCGCCTCCCTGCGTGCGGCGGCCGCATCGGTCAAGCGTTCCGGCACCGGATGCGGTTGCGGCTGCTAGCGGCGTTTGCTTGTAACGGTGCCCCGCATCTATGACACCCCCGCGTCTATAAAACCTCAACGCCCCGTTGTGAAGTCTGCGCCCCGTCGCGGCTCTTCGCGGCGGGGCGTTTTGCGTGCCATGCTTTCTCAACCGCCGCAGATTTATAGCAGGGTAACAGCAGGGGAGAGGGCCTGTTTAAATGACATAGTGTCAGCAAGACTATGACAAAGCGTGATATATGTTACCCCGCGCAATTCCGCGGCAAAACCGGGTATCCTGGCGGTCAGAGAAGGCAAACAGAACACATCTTGATGTAACACTCAGATATCTGTAAGGTTAGGTATAGTTTAGTCAAATCTAGGGGGAACTATGTCTTTCAACCGAACCGAGCTGACCGACGCCGAAAACCACGGCGCATCGGGCGTTAACCGCCGCGCATTCTTCGGCCTGGCGCTCGCCTCCTCGGCTGCTCTCGCCCTCGCGGCATGCAGCAGCGAGACCACCACGACCACCACTTCCGGCGGTTCCACCTCCGGCGGCAACAGCGGTACCCGCACCATCAAGGACATTGACGAGGAGAACGTAGAAGTCCCCGCCAACCCGCAGAAGGTTATCGTCCTCTCTGAGCCCACCCTCGACGGCCTGCTCGCCCTCGGCGTGACCCCCGTCGGTTCCGTCTCCGGTCGCGGCCAGTCCGGCGTGCCCAACTACCTTGCCGACCGCGCCAAGGGCGTGCAGATTATCGGCACCGTCGCCCAGGTCAACTACGAGCAGATTGGCAACCTTGATCCCGACCTGATTCTGGTCGACTCCACCGGCGTAGACAAGCGCTCCGAGGCCTTCGAAACCCTCAAGAAGATCGCTCCCGTCGTCTACTGCGGCTACGCGGGTGGCGACTGGCGCATCAACTTCCGCAACGTTGCTAACGCCATGAACATGGTCGACAAGGGCGAAGAAGTCATCAAGGCATACGAGACAAGTGCCGCTACGCTGAAGAACCAGCTCGCCCCCAAGTACGGCGACAAGACCTTCTCCATCGTCCGCTGGGCAGGCAACGGCCCCGCCCTGATTCTCAAGGAACTGCCCGCCGGTCAGGTACTCAACGACCTGGGCCTCAAGCGCCCCGAGTCGCAGGACCGAAACGGTCAGGGCCACTCCGAGCCCGTCTCCCTGGAGAACCTGGCAACCATCGACGCGGACTACATGTTCCTGGGCACCCTCGGCGGCGCAAGCCAGCAGAACCCGAACGCGCAGGGCTCCGCAGGTCTGCAGGGCGCCGAAGAAGCACTGAATAAGGCGAAGGAAACCTCCGGCTTCACCAACCTGAAGGCAGTCAAGGACGACCACGTGATTCTCGTGGACGGCTCCAAGTGGACCTCCACCGGCGGCCCGCTGCTGCTCGAGGGCATTATCGAAGACGTCAAGAAGGCGCTTCCGCTCTAAACGCCCTGTTCTGAACACCCCGTTCTAAATACCCTGTGAAGCAATCACCCGCTGAAGCTTCCGCCACCCTTCCCGCCGCGACCTAAAAACCGCGGCGGGAAGGGGATGCACGACCCACCACACCATCCTCAAGGACCACAATGACCGAAACTCGACCCGTGCGCACCGCAGCCCGCTACGGTGCCGTCGTGGCTCTCGCCGGCGCGCTCATCACCCCCGGAGCAGCGCTGACCGGCACCACCATTGCTTACGCGGACACCCCCGCCGCCACCCAGCAGGCTGATAAGGCTACCGTGACGATTTCCACCGAGAAGTGGCGCGAAGGTAAGCTCGTGCTACGCGGCACCGGCTTTACCAGCACCGCACCCGGTCGCGGCGCAGTGTTCGCAGTGAAGTTCCTCGACGCCCTGCCGGATGAAGCGCACCAGGCGATTAACCCGATCACCAAGAAGGGTGGCAACTCGCCCGCAAACTTCATGGGAACCGCCAAGGAGGACGGCACCTTCGAGGTTGAGGTGTCCCTGCCGACCCCCGAAAACACCGGTCTGACCGCTGAACAGCTGAAGAACAAGGGCTGGACCGTGGAGGGTACCAGCCACCGTATTCAGGTGCTTTCCGGTTCCCTGGGCGGTACGGATGCGGACGGCAACACCTACGACCGTCGTGCATCTGTGTCGCAGAATATTACGTTGAGCGACCCGGCTCCGAGCCCGGCACCGACCGCGGATCCCTCTGCTACCGCTGAGCCCAGCGCAACTGTAGAGCCTTCTGCGACTGCCGAGCCTACTGCGGAGCCCTCTGCTACCGCTGAGCCTTCTGCGACTGCCGAGCCTACCGCGGATCCCTCTGCTACCGCAGAACCCACCCCGGCACCTACTGCAGACCCCACCCCGGCACCTACTGCAGACCCCACCCCGGCACCCAGCGAAGACTCGAAAACCTGCACCCCCGCTGACGGCTCCTTCACCCCGCGCCTGAGCATCGAGAACCCCAAGGCGGTTCAGGGCGGCAAGCTGCACCTGACCGGTGACGGCTGGTGCAACCCTGAAGACAAGAAGGCATCCGTTATCGGTCTGAAGATTGACGACGGCAAGGTATCCCGTAACGACGCCACCGCGGTCAACGACAACCGCACCATCTGGGCTGTTATCACCCCCGATGAGAACGGCCATATCGACGCCTGGATTGACCTGCCCACCCGCGACAACGCAGCCTTCAAGAATGACGAAGACGCCGCCAAGTACGCCTCCGGTGAGCACACCCTGCGCCTGCTGACCGGTAGCCTGCGTGAGGGCGACCGATCCGGAACCTACGGCGGCGCCAACAGCCAGGGCGGCATCAACACCACCTTCACCATCGGTGAGTACGCCCCCGTTGATGCACCCGAGCCGGTCAACGCCTCCGAACTGACCGCTGGTAATGGCGTGCAGGTGAGCCGTGACGGCTCCACCGTGACCGTGACCGTGCCGAACGCTGAACCGGGCACCTGGGTGTACGCCGCAACCTACCTCGGCAACTCCCCGCAGACCCTCTACGGCTCCGGCTGGAAGCGCCTGGATGGCAACCGTAGCTTCAGCTACGAAACCAGTGTGAGCATGCCCGCCGCAACCTACCGCGTGGTCGTGCACAACGGCAACCAGGGCGCTGACAATGCGGTGCTCGGTTTTGCTGACATGACCGTGGAACGTGCTGTTACCCCTCGTCAGGACGTTTCCCGCGATGAGCAGGACGCCACCGACCAGCTGGTCGAAGAGCTGAACGAGAACCCCGCAACCGCAACCTCCACGGCACCTGTGCCCATGCGTAACGCGGGCGGCCGCATCAGCACCCGCGCCACCGACGTGGACGCATCCCTCGCCGCGCTCTCGCAGAGCACCGCCCCGGTCGTGAACCGCGTGCAGGCTAAGGCGAAGGTTCAGAACGCGCAGAAGAACCTGGCAACCACCGTGCAGAAGACCGAAGCCAACGCGAAGAAGGCAGTGAAGGCTGCCGCCGGTTCGCAGAACTCGCAGAACACGCAGGGCTCACAGAACTCCGCCGCAGGCACCAAGGCACAGGGCCCGACCATTGAGGGTACTGAGCTGACCGGTCTGACCAAGTGGCTGGTCAACAACGCCAATAACCTGCTGCTCTCGGCGGCTGGCCTGGTGGTTTTGGCTGCGGCTCTGCTGCTGCGCACCTCCAAGAAGTAAGCTTTCTGACCACACATTCACACCGGCACCGGCTCACGCCCCACACTCTTGACCTCGAACCCTTGAACAGGGGAGTGGGCCGGGTGCCCCTCCAACCACTCGGGTCACGACCCGCTGAACTGCACCGACCTACTGAACTTCACTGACACGAACCCGGTAGCGTTCAGCTTCGACCCCGGTAATTTTGAAAGGACCACCATGCGTGCACCTTTTTCGGGAGCCCCGAAGGCATCCCTGACCTCTAAGGCGCTGACCGCCTGCGCTGCCGCAACCCTGGCGCTGGGCTTGGGCGTTGGCACTGCATCCGCTCTGCCTCCGGGCGGTGCGAAGGCATCTACCCCCGGCACCTCTTCGACTGTTTCCTCCTCTGTGAGCGAGCACGGCGTGATTTCCTTTAGCGTGAGCGGCTTCCCCGCAAACACTGTGGTGTCCGTGAAGGTGGACGACGGTAACCTGTGCCCCTCCGATGCGGCACAGGGCGCTTGCGTGGTGCACCAGCAGAAGACCGATGGCAACGGTAACGTCTCCGGTTCCTTCGTTCTGCCGGATGTTGGCGCTGGCACTCACACTCTGCGTTTCCTTGCAACTGGTGAGAAGCGTGACAAGGACGGCAAGTACCTGGGCACCGAGGCGTACAGCAACCGTAGCCCCGAGTTCACCGTGGTGGGTGAGGGCGGTTCGGATAATTCCTCCTCGAACTCTTCGGGTTCTTCCTCGAACCGCGGCTCTTCCAGCTCGAAGAGCAACGGTGGTTCCTCGAACGGCGGCTCGAACTCTAACAACTCAGACTCTGCAGACGAGGCTCAGGGCTCTAACGATTCCAACGAGTCCTCGTCCAATGGTGGTTCGAACGGCTCCTCGAATGGTTCTGCAGGTGGCGCGGCTGAGGCTGAGACCGTGTACACCGACGCTGAGGGCAACACCATCACTAAGGAGGAGTACGACCGCCTGAACGCGGAAGCTGACTCTTCCGGTACCTCCGGTACCTCTGGCTCTTCCGCTGCGCCTGCTGCTTCGGCTTCTGCAAATGCCCAGAAGAAGGCGACCGCTTCGGCGAGCGCATCTTCTTCGTCTTCTGCGCGCGGTACTGCGTCGAACCCGAGCGCTTCAGCTTCGGGCGCGGCTAACACCGCATCCACCGTTCAGACCGTGACTTACGGTGCTGCGTTCCCGTGGATTGGCGTGGTGGTTCTGGGCGTAAGCATTGTGGGTGCCGCTGCGCTGCTGCTGACCCGTAAGCGCTAAGACTTAACGTCGGATGCGGGTGGGGGAGTAACCCGCCCGCTCCGGCGTTTCTCTCATTATCTACCGGTGTGCCGGGTGCCCCTCGTGTGGTGTGGGTGCGCCGGGTGTGCCTCCCCGTTTTCTTGTATCGAGCATAAGGAGCATAGTGGCCTTCACGAGCTCATTGTCCCGAGATGTTCAGCAGGAGAGTACGTCCCGTCAGGGTTCTGTGATTCAGGGGCAGAAGTTGGGTAAGCGCCTGGCTTTTCTGTTCTTGTTTGCGGTGCTTTTGGTGGGGGCTGTGGCTGCTTCTTTGCTGTTCGGGTCGAATAATCTTCCGCCGGATCAGGTTCTGGCTGTTTTCAATGGCACTGCTTCTGAGCAGGCGCAGACGATTGTGATGGAGCAGCGCATTCCGCGTACCTTGGTGGGTCTTGCGGCGGGTGCGGCGTTGGCGGTTGCCGGGTCTTTGATGCAGTCGTTGACTCGTAACCCGCTGGCTGAGCCCGGCCTGATGGGTGTGAATGCCGGTGCTGCGGTGGCTGTGATTGCTTCCGTGGTGGTTTTTGGCGTGATGGGTATTTGGCAGTACATGGTTGCTGCGACGATTGGTGGCGCGTTGGCTGCGGTGCTGGTGTACACGCTGGGTCGTGGTCGTGACGGGTCGATTGTGAAGCTCGCTCTGGCGGGTGTGGCGATTTCTGCGGCGCTGTCGGCGATTGCACAGGGCCTGATTTTGGCTGATCAGGATGCATATAACGAGTTCCGTGTGTGGGTTGCCGGTTCGCTGGAGGGCCGCGGTATGGATATCGCGTCGACGGTGGGTCCGGTGATTCTGCTGGGTATGCTGGTGGCGTTCTTTGTGGCTCCTGCGATTAATGCTCTGAGTATGGGCGAGGAGGCGGCGACCAGCCTCGGCGTGAGTGTGCGTACGACCCAGAATTTGACGTTGCTGGCGGTGACGGTGCTTGCCGGTGCGGCGACTGCTGCGGTGGGTCCGATTGGTTTTGTGGGTTTGGCGGTGCCGTTTGTGGTGCGTGCCCTACTCGGTAATGATGTGCGCTGGGTGAATTATGGTTCGGCGCTGTTGGGTCCGGTGTGGCTGCTGTGTGCTGACGTGTTGGCGCGTGTGCTGGTGGCTCCGCAGGAGACTCAGGTGGGTATTGTGGCGACTCTTGCCGGTGCCCCGGTGTTCTTGTTCTTGATGACTCGTCGTAAGGTGGAGGCTCTCTAATGTCGAATTCTTCCGCTGTTTCGACGGCGACCGTCACCACTGCAGCTAATCGTTCTGCGCGTCGTAGCGGCCGCGATTTGGGTGGCCGCCCGGTGTTGACTGTGCGCGGTCCGCTGAGTGCTCAGGTGCCGTGGCGTGTGCTGATTTTGAATGTGGCGTTGGTGGTGCTGATTGCGGCGCTGGCGTTTTGGGGCATGTTGCAGGGTGATTATAAGATCGCCCCGGAGAAGCTGATCCCGGCGCTGCTGGGTGAGGGCAAGCAGATTACGGTGACTTTCGCTCAGCAGCGTGCGGCGCGTATTGTGGCGGCGCTTCTGGTGGGTGCGGCGCTTGGTCTCTCGGGTGCGATTTTCCAGGTGATTTCGGGTAATGCCCTGGGTTCGCCGGATATTATCGGCTTCACGAATGGTGCTGCGACCGGTGCGCTGTTGCAGATTATTGTCTTCAATTCCGGCCCCGTTGAGGTTGCTCTGGGTGCTGTGGTTGGTGGCTTGGCGACTTCGGTGCTGGTGTGGCTGTTGACGCGCCGCACGGGCCTGCATGGCTTCCGCTTGGTGCTGGTCGGTATTGGTGTGGGGTCGACCCTGGCGGCGTTCAATGCGCTGCTGGTGGTGCGTGCTTCGCTGACTCAGGCGCAGACCGCGGCGTCCTGGCTTGCCGGTTCGCTCAATGACATCACGTGGGAGCGCACCTACGCGCTGATGGGTCTGCTGCTCGTGGTGACTCCGCTGTTGCTGATGCTGGTCCGCCCGCTGGGCGCGATTCGTTTTGGTGACCAGGTGGCATCCGGTTTGGGTGTGAGCGTGAACGCGTACCGTGTGGCGGCTCTGTTTATCGGTGTGCTTCTGGTTTCGCTGGCGACCGCGACGACCGGCCCGATTGCCTTTGTCGCCCTGGCGGCACCGCACATCGCGAAGACCCTGTCTCGCAGTGGCGGGGTGGGCTTCACCTCCGCGGCACTTATGGGTGCGCTTATGGTGCTCGGCTCTGACCTGATTGGCCGATTCGCTGTTCCCGGACGCATCATTCAGGTGGGTGTGGTGACCGGCGCGATTGGCGGCCTGTACCTGATTTACCTGATTTACCTCGAAAGGAAGAAGAGCTAGTGAACGCTAGTGTGACGACCCGCCTTGAAGGCGAGAACATGGTGGTTGCCTACGGTGAGCATACGGTGCTCAACGGGGTAGATTTTCAGGTGCCGGAGGGGGAGCTGACCGTTATCTTGGGCCCGAACGCCTGCGGTAAGTCGACCACCCTGAAGGCTCTTGCCCGCGTGAACCCGCTCAAGCAGGGTGAGGTTCGCCTGGACGGCACCCCGCTGCCGCAGATGAAGTCCCGCGCTATCGCGAAGATCTTGGCGATGCTGCCGCAGACCCCGGAGGCGCCTAGCGGCGTGACCGTGGCAGATGTGGTGGCGCGCGGCCGCTACCCGCACCAGTCGCTGCTGCGTTCCTGGTCTGATGAGGACGAGCGCGCCTGTGTGGAGGCGATGCAGGCGGCGAACGTGCTGGAGCTTGCTGAGCGTCCCATTGAGGCGCTTTCGGGTGGTCAGCGTCAGCGTGTGTGGATTGCCATGACCCTGGCGCAGCAGACCCCGCTGATTCTGCTCGATGAGCCGACCACTTACCTGGACATCACGCACCAGATCGAGGTGCTGAACCTGACGAAGAAATTGCATTCCGAAGGGCGAACGGTAGCCGTGGTGTTGCATGACCTGAACCTTGCTTTCAGGTATGCTACTCATGTTGTGTTAATGAAGCAGGGCCGGATTATCGCTCAGGGCGATCCGCGTGCGATAATTACACCGGAACTTATCCAGGAAGTTTTTGACCTGCAATCGGTTATTATTCCTGATCCATGCACTGGCACCCCTTTGGTTATTCCGAAGGAGAACCAAACAATTCATATTGCCGCTGACGCTATTTCGGCGGCCCGCGAAAGCGAATAGTTTTCGCCCCTAAGCCGCGTGGGAGTTAGCGCCAACCGTCTCAGTACGGGTGGAAAAGCTCGGCATTGCGCCGAGTAGCGAACGTTAGGATCTGAGGGACCCAGGATCCCCTGCGCGTAGGGCGCCTACCCGGTGCTCGCCCGTCTTTGACGCATGAACGGCTCCGAGCACTGGGTAGGTTCCATTTTGGGAACCCGTAGATGAGGCACCGAGACTGCCGCATGAGACCTTCACTGTTTGAAGGTTTGATGCACGGTCTCGGTGCCTCATCTCTTTTAACTTCTGGGCTGGGCTGGTCTTAGGTGGGGCTGGGCTGGGTTGGTCTTAGGTGGGGTTGTGGCGGCTTGCGCTTGGGTTTTAGGAGCCCGCGCTCGCTGTCATGAATGTCATGTTGTGGTTCTTTCGCTTTTCCCTTTGGCTGGAGTTTGGGTAAGGGATACCATAGAGTGAGGTAGTAGAGGCTAACTAACGATAATGCGCCTCCTCACCGATTCTCACCGATTGAGTGTTTCCACAGACCAAGGAGGAACCGTTGGGCGAGCACGAACCCACCGCGACCGTTCCCGCGCAGAGTATTTCTGCACAGAATACTTCTGCCCAGAACACTTCTGAACAGGCTACTTCGGCGCAGCCGCGTACCGTTGCGCCGACCGTGCGCCCGGCCCCTCCCAAGATCCCGCGCCCCGTACCGGCACCGCGCGTGGACAGTCCCCTCATCAGCGCCCTCATCGCCGAGGCGGTCAGCCCCGAAGAGCTGAACGCCCGCATCCTTGAGGTCGTCTCCGAAGGCACCCCCATCATCGAGCCGGTGCACCGCGAAGACGGCAGCATCAGTGAGAACGAACGCATCGTTACCTTCCTGTACCACAACGAGCAGGCGGAGCAGGTGCTCATGTTCATTAACCGCCTGACCGATGAGAAGAACCTCGACCGTTCCCTCATGGCCCGCATCGAGGGCACTGGCTGGTGGCAGCTGAGCATACAGATGGAAACCACCTGGCGTGCCTCCTACAACTTCTTGCCGGCGCTGCCCGGCGAGCGCCCCGCCTGGCTGGGTGATGACGACCAGGTGCGCCTGCGCGCCGCCCTGGATTCCGGCGAGGGCGACCCGCTGAACCCCGAGACCGCGTGTAACCGTATCGGTCGTTGCATGGGTGTGGTGCAGCTTGAGCACGCGCCGGTGCAGGAGTTCCTCCTGACTCAGGAAGAGATTGACGCGCTGCCCGCCCCCGAGTGGATGCAGACCTCTGATGGTCACCAGTATGTGCTCGGTCGCGTGGGCGACCCCGCCCCGGATGCGCCGCTGTTCATCCAGTTCGACGGTGAGATGTGGTTCAGCCAGGGCATGGAGCAGACCCTCAACCGCGCCCACGAGGCCGGTCGTATTCCGGCGATGCACGTGTTCTTCCTGCACTCTGGCGGTCGTGAGAACCGCTGGAAGGAGCTGAACGGCGACAACCCGATTGCCGACTACCTGGTAGAGATCGCGTTCCCGCACCTGGAGGCAGTGCACGGCATTAAGACCGCGCCGCAGAACATTGTGATTAACGGTCAGTCGCTGGGTGGGCTGTCCTCCTTGCTGGCGGTGCTGAGCCGCCCGGAGGCGTTTGGCGGCGCGATCGCGCAGTCTTCGTCGCTGTGGCAGCCGCAGGTCATGGACCGCCTGGACGAGCTTGAGGCGGCGGGTGAGATCGACCGCCTGCGCCACCTTTACCTTGAGATTGAGGTGGGGGAGCAGGAGTGGGTTCTGGTACCGCCTCACCGCGAGTTGAAGGAGCGCCTGGAAAAGCTGGGCCTGAAGAATGCGCGTTGCACGGCCTTCAACGGCGGTCACGATTATGCGTGCTGGCGCGGTGCGATTGTGCCGGCGTTGGAACGTATTATTGCTGCCCGCCGGGAGGCTGAGCGCGCTGAGCGGAGCTTAGCTGAGGAGTAGCGAGAGATCGCCTAGGGATCCTGCACGGGTAGAGCACACCCCGCATGGTGGGCGTGCGGGGTTCCCGTTAGGGTAAACACCGCCGCGCCCGTATCCTAGAGAAGTACAGCCTAAGAGAAGTGCAACACTACCGCGCCGCGAGGGGTGCCGAAGGGTACCCGGCGCAGGTTGCGCACCCGCCCTCATTGACGAGATGGCATCACGCTGCGAACGCACGCAGCACGTGAGCGCTATAGAAACCGCAAACGACACAGAAATCGAGAGAAGATGACCGTAGAACGTAGCCCCCTGGCCCCCACGCCGCTCATCCCCGAGTCTTTTGCCGCGAAGTACCGCGAAGCCGGCTACTGGATTGACCAGACTATCCCCGAGTTCCTGCTAGATACATGCCGCGCAAAGCCGCACTTCCCGGCGCTGGTGGCGCTCTCGCACGCGCAGCTCGATGAGGACGGCAAGCCCCAGCAGATTCGCCTCTCCTACGGTGAGCTGGAGGCGGCAGGTCGTGCCGCTGCGGCGCGCCTCGTTCAGGCTGGCGTGCAGCCGGGCGACCGTGTGCTGCTGCAGCTGGGTAACACCGCCGAGTACCTGGTGTACCTGCTGGGTATTTTCTGGGCGGCGGCGCTGCCGGTGTTCTGCCTGCCGCAGCACCGCACCACCGAGCTCGTGCACTTTGCGACCCGCACCGACGCTGCGGCGCACGTGTTCTCTTCGCTGACCCCGGGCGCAGATTTCACCGCCCTGCACGAGGACGTTGCCGCCGAGCTGCGCAAGAACTCCCTGGAGCCGCCGGTTGCTATTGACGTTGCGGAGCCGCTGACCCCGCTGACCGAAGAGGAGCTCGCTGAAGAGTTCGTGCCCGGTGTCATTCAGAACACCGAGAACCTGCGTGCGAGCGAGCAGGTGGCGTTCCTGCAGCTCTCCGGCGGTACGACCGGCATTTCGAAGCTGATTCCTCGCACCCACGCCGCCTACCTGTACTCGGTGCGCGGCTCGGTCGATATCTGCAAGCTGAACAACAACACGACCATGCTCGTGGTGCTGCCCGCCGCCCACAACTTCACGATGAGCTCGCCCGGTATTCTGGGCGTCATGTGCGCCTCCGGCAAGCTGGTGTTTGCGGCGGATCCGTCCCCGCAGACTGCGTTCCACCTCATTGAGATGGAGGGCGTGACCACCTCCGCGCTGGTGCCGCCGCTGGCTCAGGCGTGGGTCGCCTCCGCGGAGAAGCGCGGCGTGTCCCTGCCGTCCCTGCAGACCCTGCAGGTGGGCGGTTCGAAGCTGGCTCCGGCGGTTGCAGGCAAGATTGAGTCGGTGCTCGGCTGCACCGTTCAGCAGGTGTTCGGCATGGCTGAGGGCCTGGTGAACTACACCCGCTCGACCGACCCGATTGAGATGCGTCTGAGGACTCAGGGTTACCCGATTAGCCCCGACGACGAAATCCTGATTGTTGATGATCAGGATCAGCCGGTTAAGCGCGGCGAGAGCGGCCACCTGCTCACCCGCGGCCCGTACACGATTCGCGGCTACTACCTGGAGGAGAACGCGAACCGTTACGGCTTCACCGAGGACGGTTTCTACCGCACCGGCGACATTGTGCGACTGGTCGCAGGCAAGTACCTTGAGGTGACTGGCCGCGCGAAGGACCAGATTAACCGCAACGGCGAGAAGATTGCCGTGGACGAAATCGAAGAGCTGGCGCTGACCCACCCCGACGTTTTTGACGCCGTGGTTCTGGGCATCCCGGATGAGACTGTGGGCGAGCGCGTGGGCCTGGTCATTGTGCCGCTGGAAGGCGCCGACCTGGGCGAAAACCCGCGCCGCACGATGCACGAGTTCTTCACTTCGAAGAAGCTCGCCGACTTCAAGATCCCGGAGCGCGTGCAGGTTCTGCAGGAGCTGCCCACCACGAACGTGGGTAAGATTTCTCGCCGCGAACTGCGCGCCAAGCTTGCCGAAATTTTCGGCTAAACCCTTTGAGCTGACCATTTTCGGCTAAACCGTACGCCCTTATTCCTACCCCTATTGAGGAGAAAAATGTCCGCATTTGAGACCCTGCGCCCCATCATGGAGAAGTACATCGTCGAGCCCGACTCCCTGCAGACCGCTTTTGACGAGCCGACCACCGACCTGTTCTCCCTAGGCATGGACTCTATGGGCGCATTCGCCCTGCTCGACGACCTTGCCGCTGAGGGCGCCGTGATTGAGTTTACCGAGCTGGTAGAGAACCCGACCGTGGAGTTCATCGCCTCCCGCCTGGGCTAAGCGTTACCGCACCCCGAGTGCCCGCCTGCCGCGAATGCAGGCGGGTACCCGGGGTGTTTGCTACTCGCCTCGTTTTTCTTTGCGCAGGTTTTGTGCCGTGTTGTGTGGCTGCGTTTACCCTTGTCAGCGCACTTCTGCCAACGCACTTCTGCCAGCGTGAAGCGGCGGAGCAGTAGCCTACCTTTCACACTTACCTTTCACACACCGCATATCATCCCTAATCCAGACCCCTAATCCAGACCTTTGAGAGGCCACCATGGGCGTAGCTGATACTACCGCACCCGCTAGCTTCGGGACTGCTTCCGACCTTCGCACCGCCGCGAACCCCTCCGCACAGCACAGCGCTGACAGCCCCTGGCTGCCGCTGACCACTAACGCGCGCGGCATCTACTTTGCCGCCGCGATTGACCCGACGAACCCCTGCTACAACACTGCGGAGGTTCTGCAATGCCCCGCAGATACCGACCTCGCTCTGCTGCGTGAGGCTTTTGAACAGCTCTACCGCGAGAACGAGGGTTTCCGCGTGCGCACCCGCATTGCCGATGGCGCCGCCTCCCAGCAGATTCTGCCGCTTGAGGCGTTCCTCGAGGGTATTGACCTGCTCGTGGACGGAGGCGAACTGGACGGGGGCGAACTGGAGGAGGGCGAGCTGAACGGCACCGCAGAGGCGGGGGAGGAGAACGCCTCTGACCTGCCTGACTCAGCCCTGCCTGACTCTGATTTGCCCGCGCCGGTGCGCGCCTGGGCACAGCGCCTGCTCGCCCAGCCCCTTACCACCGATGAGGGCGTGACCGTGCGCAGCGCCGTGGCGCGTTACGGCGGGTTCCTCTGGGTGTACCATTCCTTCTCCCACGTGGTTGCCGACGGATTCGCCGCGTTCAACGGCCTTTCCCGCGTGGCGGCGATATACCGCGCCCTGTCCGCCGGTCAGCCGGTTCCGGCAACCCGCCGCATGAGTCTGCAGCAGCTGCTCGACGCGGACGATGCCGCCTCCAGCGCCCGTGACGAAGACGTCGCCTTCTGGGAGGCGAGCGGCGCCCTGGAGCAGGAAGACACCTCCCTGGCGGGTCGTACCGCATCCCCGTCGGCGCAGTCTGTGCGCCTGGCGTTCAGCATTGATGTGCCCACCCAGCAGGCTCTGCTGGATGCGGCAAAGCAGCACGCCGTCTCCTGGCCCGTGCTGGCGACCGCCGCTGTCGGCTCGTACCTGGCGCGTGTGGGCGGCTACCCGCAGGCTTCGTTCGGCGTGCCGCAGATGAACCGCATGTTCGCCCGCACCCTGCCGGAGGCGACCCGCGCCCTGGGTACGGCGAGCGCGCAGACCGGCTGTACCGCGGTGAATGTGTTGCCGGTGCAGGTTGCGGCGACCGGCCCCATCACGGAATCCCTGCACTCGGTGAAGGAGCAGTACGCCCGCAACGCTGAGCATCCGCTGGCTCGTCAGGAAGACCTCGAGCGTACCGCGCGTAATGCCCAGTCCAGGCTGTTTGGTGCGCAGATTAACGTGGTGCCCTTTGACGCGGTGCTGCCGCTGGCGGCGCCCTCGAAGGACGAGTCCGGATCCGCGGTACCGACCGCGCGTATTCACAATATCTCTGCCGGTCCCGTTGCTGACGCGACCTTCACCCTGCGCGGCATGCCCGGCCGCGGCAACAGCATCTCCTGCGAGATTGACATGAACCCGGCGCTCTACACCGCTGAGGAGCTGGAACGTCACGCCGCCCGCCTGAGCGAGTGGCTACCCGCCTACGCCGCGGAGGCGCAGCGCGAGGACGCCTCCCTGAACAATCTCGGCTTGGCGACCGAGGCGGAGCTTGCGACCCTGCGCGAGCTGACCGCCCCGGCGCTGACCGAGCACCCGCTGGAGTACAAGACCCTGCTGGGTCGCTTCCATGACGCGGTGGCGGCACATCCGCAGGCGCTCGCGGTGCTGGATTCTGCCCCCGCGCCCGGTGAGGTGCTCACCCCCGAGTCGGAGCGCGCCTACGCTTTTGACCGCGCCCTCACCTACGCCGAGCTGGATGAGCGCGCCCGTGCGCTTGCCGCGCAGCTGCTGGACTGGGGTGTTCGCCCTTCCGACGCGGTGGGTCTGCGTGTGCACCGCGGCGCCGAGCAGTACGTGGCGCTGTACGCCCTGCTGTACGCTGGCGCCACCTATGTGCCGGTGCTTCCGGATCTGCCCGCTGAGCGTGTGGGCGTGATGATGGAGGACGCCGAGTGCTCCCTGCTTCTGCACGGCCCCGGCCTGCACCCGCTGAACGCGGAAGAGCTGAACCCGCAGGAACCGCAGCGTCACGCGAACCTGCCGCAGCATACTCTGCCCCTACTGAGCGCCGAGGAACCCAACGGGGAACACTCCTCAGCACCCGCCGCAGAGGAGCTTCCGGGCGCGAAAACCGGTCTG
Organism: Rothia sp. HMSC069C10; assembly: GCF_001812205.1. Lineage (NCBI taxonomy): Bacteria > Bacillati > Actinomycetota > Actinomycetes > Micrococcales > Micrococcaceae > Rothia > Rothia sp. HMSC069C10. The sequence continues at coordinate 180,386 of NZ_KV808297.1, read as the reverse complement.
GACGAGGACGCTTACGTGCTCTTCACCTCCGGCTCCACGGGCAGGCCTAAGGGCGTTGCCATCAGCCACCGCGCGATTGATAACCGCCTGCGCTGGCAGCAGCACCAGATTCCGGTGGGGGAGGGCGACCGCGTTCTGCACAAGACCCCCATCTCCTTTGACGTGCACGTGTGGGAGCTGTACTGGCCTCTCGCCGAGGGTGCCGCCGTGGTCATTGCCGCGCCGGAGGGTCACCGCGACCCCGCCTACCTGGCGCGAGTGATTGCCGAGCAGTCCGTCACTGCGGTGCACTTTGTGCCGACCATGCTGTCGGCGCTGACCTCTTCGCCGGCGGCGCGCCGCATCCTGGCTGATGCTGGCTTCGGTCAGGATCGAGAGCAGCCCCTGCGCTACGTGGTCTGCTCGGGTGAGGCGCTGCAGAAGGACCAGGTGCAGGCTGCGGGCGAGGTTCTGGGCGTGTACCCGCTGAACCTGTACGGCCCGACCGAGGCGGCGGTGGATGTCACCTTCTGGGAGACGTCCAACGACCCGCAGCGTGAGAGCGTGCCCATTGGCGAGCCGGTCTGGAACACCGGAACCCTGATTCTTGACCCGACCGGCCACCCCGTGCCGGTGGGCGTGACGGGCGAACTGCACCTGTCGGGCGTGCAGCTGGCGCGCGGCTACAAGAACAACCCGCAGGCGACCGCGGCGGCTTTCGTGGAGCAGGCTCCCGCCGGTGCGCTCGTACTGCTGAACGGTGAGAGTCAGCGCCTGTACCGTACGGGCGATTTGGCGTGCTGGGAGATTCTTCCCGATGGCCGTGCCGTCATTGGTTACCGCGGCCGCACGGACTATCAGATTAAGGTGCGCGGTCAGCGCCTGGAGCTGGGCGATATTGAGATGGCTCTTGCAGCGGTTGAGGGCGTGAGCGCTTCGGTGGCTCTGCTGTACCGCGGCCTGCGTGAGCCCGCCCTGGCGGCGGTGCTGGAGGTCGGCGACGTGCCCGCTGAGCGTGCTGAGCAGCTGGTGGAGGCGGCGCGTGAGCATTGTGCGCAGGTTCTGCCGGACTACATGGTGCCGACCCTGTGGCACACCCTGCCTGCTCTGCCGGTGAGCCCCTCCGGTAAGGCGGATCGCAAGCTGTTGGCGTCCCTCGACCTGACCCCTCAGACTTCTGATGCTGAGGGCCCGCACGGCCTGCTGGAGCAGCAGCTGTGCTCGATTATTGCCGGTGTGCTGGGTCGTGAGCGTTTCGGCGTGGATGAGGATTTCTTCGCCTCGGGTGGTCATTCGCTGGCGGCTCTTGAGGTGATTGCCGCGGTTGAGGAGCAGCTGGGTCTGAGCGTGAGCATTGGTGCGCTGTTTGCGCATCCGACAGTGCAGGCTTTGGCGGCGTCCATTGCGGGCGAGCGTGGCGAGGGTGCGGAGTTCGCGCCGGTTCTGCCGCTGCGTGAGCACATTTTGACTCAGCGCGAACACGTTGTGACTCAGCGTGAGCAGCCCGTTGTCCCCGATACTACCGGTGCCCCCGCGCCGCTGTTTATTCTGCCGCCTGCTGGTGGTTTGGGCTGGTGCTATGCGGGGTACCTTTCGCATCTTCCGGCTCAGCAGGGTGTGTATGCTGTGCAGGCTGAGGCGTTCTCTGACCCGAATGCCGGGTTTGCGTCGAGTTTGCAGGAGCTGGCTGAGGGCTACCTGAAGCTGATCGAGAAGACCCTGGCGGAGCGTTCGTTGCCGCGTCGTTTTGCGTTGATGGGCTGGTCTGTGGGCGGTACTGCCGCGGTGCAGGTGGCGGCTCTGGCGCAGGCTGCGGGTGCGCAGGTTGAGCGCGTCATCCTGTTGGATGCGTATCCTTCGGAGCAGTGGCAGGGCGTGCCTGCGCCGGATGAGCAGGAGAGCTTCCGCGCGCTGTTGCGTATGGGCGGTTTGCCGGAGCCTGCCGCCGATGAGCGGCTTGATTTGCCGGGTACGTTGGAGCGTCTGCAGCGGGCGGGTTCGGCGATGGGTTACCTACCGGAGGAGAAGCTGGGCGTGTGCTTGGGTAGTATGCGTGCTTCAGCGGCACTGATGCGTGGTGCTGAGCAGGCGTTCTTTGAAGGGGACGTGTTGCTGGTGGGTGTGCCGCATGAGGATCAGCCGTACCTGGATGCGGAGGGTTGGTCGGCGCATGCGTCGTCGTTCCGTTCGGTGCTGCTGGAGGGTACGCACCCTGACCTGGTGAATCCGACGCGTCTGGCGGAGGTGACCGGCCACTTCGCCGGCTAACCCTCTATAACTGATGTAGCCCGGAGGTAATAGTCGTTACCTCCGGGCTACATCGGTTAAAACATGCATGCGTGTTCTTATCATAAAGAGTATCTTTTAGGTGATTTTAGTCATATAAAAGATTTGTGTAAAAAATTATCGGTACACAAATGGCGCAAAATGCCAAATTTTACAGACCTTATTATACACATACACTCTTAAATTTTGTGACACATGACTCATTTGTTGCTTGAAAAGACTCCTTAATGAGTGCTAGATTGAAGCCACCTCTTAAATATGATTCCGATTACATAGATTGGGATTGTATCTAAGAGAACGACTCGGCATACACCAGGTCTTGAAACGTATCTCACTCATGCAGAAGGATATCCTTCTCAAAACACTAGGAGTTTACGATGAAGCTCTAGAACATTCTCCTAGTAGTCATGACGCTGCAGACCCCCCTGTGTATTGTCTGCACATAGCGGCTTGATCCTTTCGTCATGGGTGCGCTCCCAAACTAGTAGGTATTCCCCCATGCCCGAAGTCCTGCTTGAACTTTGGTTCAGCATAGGGCTTAGCATAGACAACTGATTCCCTAAGCACCCGTATTACTGGGCACTACATGGTGATTATCGCCAGAGCATAACCCAGCTTTCTTTACTACCGCATATTCTTTATCCAATTAAGGAGGGAGAATTATGAACCTCAAGAAATTCTTTCAACCCGCAATGGCTATAACGTTTGCATTCACGTTAGCCTGCACATCCTGTTCTGCAGGCCCGCAACTAGAACGTGATGAAACAGCCCAAGCAACTCTAGACTATAAAAACAACCAAATCATTACTCCACTCGAAGAATACAATGACCTTTTAGATGAAAATTCCCAGTATTACACTCGAGCCTTGGAAATTCTCAGGCAGCGCTGTTTCGCAAAACACGGCCAATCCTATGAAATATATATCCCGGATGTAGAAGATAGGAAATTCTTTTCGTCCGGTCGCGAGTTTGGCCTCTGGAACCCCGAATACGCCGCCAAATATGGAAACTACAAGCGAGGGAATGCACCATCATCCGGGGGCTATGACACAAAAATCATGGAACAGTGCATGCCTGAAATCTTAGCCACGTTGAAAGAGATCGCGGGCATCAGCCTCGAAGAGCAAAGTGGCCTCACAGAAGCCTATCGTCGAATCCACGGCGAATCCTATGCAGCTGCCATGAATCATCCTGAATGGAAAAAATACCGTGAAGCATGGTGGAAATGCCTATCGGATAAAGGTCTAACGCCACGAAAAGGCGACGAAGAATGGGGTACAAAAGAACTATCAAATGCAACCCGTGCTAGCGGTGATAATAATGCCCCGGCATCAGAAGAAGAAATTCGACTCAGCGTCATTGAAGCACAATGCAGTAAAGATACAGGAATGGCTCAAGGTCTTGCTAATCTTGTAGCTTCGTATCAAAAACCGCTCATCCGGGATAATGAAACAAAACTAGAAGAACAGCGAAAGCAGCTATCAGAAGTTAATCTCCGATATAAAGAGTGGGTTCTCAAAAACCAATAAATATAATGCCCCCGGTTGATGAATCATCAACCGGGGGCATCGTTTAGCTTCTAACGCAGAACCGGGGTTCTACCGCTAAATGCTTAGTGCTGCTCCAGCTCGGAGTTAGCGTTCACGTTCAGCAGGTCGTACTTAGCGAATGCCTTCGCGGGAACGTCTGCTGCAACCTCGCCGCGCTTTGCCAGCATCTGCAGGGTACGGACAACAACCGACTCTGCATCGATGTGGAAGAAGCGACGTGCACCCGGGCGGGTGTCTGCGAAGCCGAAGCCGTCAGCACCCAGGGTTGCGAAGTCGTTCGGAACGAACTGGCGGATCTGGTCGGGAACATCCGAAGCGAAGTCGGTGGTCGCGACAATCGGGCCAGCAGCGCCAGCCAGCTTCTGGGTCACGTAAGGAACGCGAGCGGGCTGGTTCGGGTTCAGCAGAGCCTCTTCCTCAGCGGCAATGCCGTCGCGGCGCAGCTCGGTCCACGAGGTGACAGACCAGAGGTCTGCGGAGACGCCCCAGTCCTCAGCCAGCAGCTGCTGAGCCTTCTCAGCCCACGGAACAGCAACGCCGGATGCCAGCAGCTGTGCCTTGGGACCGGAGGTCAGCGGGGACTCGCTGATCTTGTGGATACCCTTGATGATGCCCTCAACGTCAACGTTTGCCGGCTCAGCAGGCTGGTGAATCGGCTCGTTGTACACGGTCAGGTAGTACATGACGTTGTGGTCTTCGTCCTTGGTACCGTACATCTGCTCGATACCGCGCTCCACGATGTGAGCAATCTCGTAGCCGTATGCCGGGTCGTAGATCTTGAACGCCGGGTTGGTGGACGCCAGGATGGGGGAGTGACCGTCGTTGTGCTGCAGACCCTCACCGGACAGGGTGGTACGACCTGCGGTTGCACCGATGACGAAGCCGCGGCACAGCTGGTCGGCAGCAGCCCAGAAGCCGTCGCCAGTGCGCTGGAAGCCGAACATCGAGTAGAAGATGTAAATCGGGATCATCGGCTCGCCGTGGGTGTCGTAGGAGGAGCCCAGAGCGATGAACGCAGCGGTTGCGCCTGCCTCGTTAATACCCACGTGAACGATCTGGCCCTCGGGGGACTCGGTGTAGGTGAGCATGAGCTGGTGGTCAACGGGCACGTAGTTCTGACCGTTGGGGTTGTACAGCTTAGCCGAGGGGAAGAAGGAGTCCATACCGAAGGTACGTGCCTCATCGGGGGTGATGGGAGCGATACGGTGACCGAAGCCCTTCACGCGCATGAGGTCCTTCATCAGGCGGACGAACGCCATGGTGGTAGCAGCGGTCTGCTTGCCGGAGCCCTTCTTGGTCTGTGCGTAGACCTTGGACTCGGGCAGGATAATCTCAGGCTGGGTGTTTGCACGGCCGGGGATGTAACCGCCGAGTTCCTTGCGGCGTGCCTGCATGTACTGCAGTGCCGGGTGGTTTGCCTCGGGCAGGTAGTACGGCGGGTTGTACAGATCCTTCTCCAGCTCCTCGTCGGAGATGGGGATGTTCAGGTGGTCACGGAAGCCCTTCAGTGCTTCCATGGTGAACTTCTTGATCTGGTGGGTGGAGTTACGTGCCTCGAAGTAGGGGCCGAGCTCTGCGCCCTTAATGGACTGTGCCAGGATGACGGTGGGCTTGCCCTTGGTCTCCATAGCTTCCTTGTAGGCTGCGTAGAGCTTCTTGTCGTCGTGGCCACCCAGGCGCAGGTTGAAGATCTGCTCGTCGGTCAGGTCTGCAACCAGTTCCTTGGTCTCGGGGTACTTGCCGAAGAAGTGCTCGCGGATGTAGCCACCGTCTTCGCCACGGAAGGTCTGGTAGTCACCGTCGAGGGTCTCGTTCATCAGCTGGATGAGCTTGCCGCTCTTGTCCTTCTTGAGCAGCTCGTCGTAGTCGGAGCCCCACAGGACCTTGATGACGTGCCAGCCTGCGCCGCGGAAGAATGCCTCGAGCTCCTGAACGATCTTGCCGTTACCGCGAACGGGGCCGTCCAGACGCTGCAGGTTGCAGTTGACGACGAAGGTCAGGTTGTCCAGGTGCTCGTTTGCAGCCAGCTGCAGTGCACCACGCGACTCGGGCTCGTCCATTTCGCCGTCGCCCAGGAATGCCCAGACGTGCTGCTCGGAGGTGTCCTTGATCTTGTGGTTGTGCAGGTACTTGTTGAAGGATGCCTGGTGGATTGCGTTCAGGGGGCCCAGACCCATGGAAACGGTCGGGAACTGCCAGAACTCGGGCATGCAACGGGGGTGCGGGTACGAAGGAATACCGTTTGCGCCCTTGGTCTTCTCCTGGCGGAAGCCGTCCATCTGCTCTTCGGTCAGGACGCCCTCAACGAATGCGCGGGAGTAGACACCGGGGGAGGAGTGACCCTGGAAGAAGACCTGGTCACCGCCACCGGGGTGGTTACGGCCGCGGAAGAAGTGGTTCTGGCCCATTTCGTAGAGGTCAGCCACACCTGCGAAGGTGGAGATGTGACCGCCAACGCCGATGCCCTTCTTCTGGGCACGCTGAACCATGATTGCTGCGTTCCAACGAATCCATGCGCGGTACTGGCGCTCGAGTTCCTCATCACCGGGGTACTCGGGCTGCTGGTCGACGGGGATGGTGTTGATGTAGTCGGTCTTGACCAGAGTCGGGACCTTAACACCCTTTGCGCCAGCCTCCTTGAGCAGTGCGCGAAGGATGTACTCTGCACGCTCGGTGCCGTGAGTCTTGATAAGGTCCTCGAGGGACTCGGCCCACTCCTGGGTCTCTTCTACGTCGATGTCCTTGAAGCCATCGAGAAGGGTGCTCAGGGAGTGCTCGTTCGGTACGTTAGCCAAACTAATCCAACCTCTCTTCTGTGCGGTTGTGAGATCGCCCGCCGCGCGTTGTTGCGTTGTCGAACAATCTTTGTGTTTAAGCGCCATAGATCCGTGGGGTCTACTTCGCTACTTATCTCTACTATCTTAGACCTAAATGTGGGCTTCTTGGCATCAAACGAAGGTTTTTGTGATGTGGGTTTCGCGGCTTAGCTCTCTAAGCGAAAAATATGCGCATCAAAAGTACTAGTTAGGGTCTTTTTGCACCTATATAGCGCGGAATGGTGGGGTGGGCGGAATGGCGCGGAATAAAAGGGTATGGTCTACCTAAAAGGTCAAGAATCACCATGGCTTGATGTGGCTTGTTGTGGGGTGGGTTGCGAAAAGGAAAAAAATACTGAGACATAGAACACATGTTTTCGATTTGCATGCCACACCAGAAGCCCGTATAGTTTTCTCTTGTGTTCGCCACTGAAACAAAAACAAATCAGTGAGAACTACGGGTCTTTAGCTCAGCTGGTAGAGCGCCACGTTTACACCGTGGATGTCATCGGTTCGATCCCGGTAGGACCCACCGATTACCCCGGTACCGCAAGGTGCCGGGGTTTTTCTTTACCCACTACCCGCCGCGAGGGTGCCCGGCGGGAAGCTCACGAAGATAATCCAGCCGGAACTGTGATTCCTCCAAGCATAAAACTGCACTCCACCTATATATAGCCTGCCCTAAGCGCGTATCCTTATATACATGACTGAAAACAAGAAGGCACAGATTGGTGTCACCGGCCTTGCTGTCATGGGCGCAAACCTCGCCCGCAACCTGGCACGTAACGGCTACACCGTGGCACTGCACAACCGTTCCGTAGAGAAGACCGACGCACTGCTGGCTGAGCACGGCGCAGACGGCGACTTCATCCGTACCGAGTCCCTGCAGGAACTCGTTGACTCCCTCGAGTCTCCCCGCCGCATCCTGATTATGGTCAAGGCGGGCGCACCCGTCGACGCAGTGATCGAGCAGCTCACCCCCATGCTCGATGAGGGCGACATCATTATCGACGGCGGTAACTCCCACTTCCCCGACACCATCCGTCGCGAGCACGCCCTGGCTGAAAAGGGTCTGCACTTCGTAGGCGTTGGCGTCTCCGGCGGCGAAGAGGGCGCTCTCTGGGGCCCCTCCATGATGCCCGGCGGCTCCGCAGAGTCCTACAAGCACCTGGGCCCGCTGCTCGAAAAGATCGCAGCGAAGGCACCGCAGGACGGCGCACCCTGCTGCGCATGGATCTCCACCGACGGTGCGGGTCACTTCGTGAAGATGGTCCACAACGGCATCGAGTACGCCGACATGCAGGTAATCGGTGAAGCTTACGACATTCTGCGCTCCATCGCAGGCATTGAGCCGGCACAGCAGGCAGAAATCTTCAAGACCTGGAACGAAGGCGACCTGAGCTCCTACCTGATCGAAATCACCGCAGAGGTGCTCGCACAGGTAGACGCAAAGACCGGCAAGCCCCTGGTTGACGTTATCGTTGACGCAGCGGGCCAGAAGGGTACCGGCCTGTGGACCGCTAAGGCCGGCCTGGACCTCGGTTCCCCCGTCTCCGCTATCGCAGAGTCCGTGTTTGCACGCGCCCTCTCCTCCTCCGAGCGTGAGCAGCGCGAGCAGGCACAACGCGAACTGCCCGCAGGTCTGATCGCAACCACCGGCATCGGTGCAGGCGACCCCGAGTTCGTTGAGGATGTGCGCCGCGCACTCTTCGCCTCCAAGCTCGTTGCGTACGCACAGGGCATGGACCTGCTCACCCGCGCAGGCAAGGAATACGGTTGGGATCTGAAGCTGGACACCATCGCATCGCTGTGGCGTGCAGGCTGCATCATCCGCGCCGAGCTGCTGGGCGACATCATGGCTGCCTACGCAGGCGAAGCGCCCGCGAACATGCTGCTGGCACCCGCCTTCAAGAACCTCATGGAGGAGCTCGTTCCTTCCTGGCGTCGCGTGGTGGCTAAGGCAACCGCACTGGGCATCCCCGTGCCGGTGTTCGCATCCGCACTGTCCTACTACGACGGCCTGCGCCGCGACCGCCTGCCCGCATCCCTGATTCAGGGTCAGCGTGACTTCTTCGGTGCACACACCTACGGTCGTATTGACGAAGAGGGCGCCTTCCACACCATGTGGAGCGGTGACCGTTCCGAGGTGAACGCAGCGGACATTCACGTTCACTAAGCTCACGTAGCTGAATACGTCAAAGCCCGCCTTCGGCTGGATGAGAATCCGGTCGAAGGCGGGCTTTCGTTATGTCTTGATGGGGCACCCCCGAGATGCCTCAGGGGTATCTTGAGGGGCGTATAGCAGGGGAGAAGACCTGCGGAGCCCGGTGAGGAGCTTGGAGCCTCGTGAGGAGCCGCCAGGTGCGCCTCTACCGCCTCAAAACGCTTGCTAAGCGCTAAATCCACATGGCGGGGTCAATGTACTCCACAGCGTCCACCAGAGGCTTCTTCTTCTCCGGGGTACGCGGGCGGTGCTTCGCCGGAATGCCGGTAATAATCGAATCGGCGGGGTGATCGTGGACCACCACAGCGTTCGCACCGATAGCGCTATCGGCACCAATAACCACCGGACCCAGCACCTTAGCGCCAGCACCAATGGTCACACGGTCACCAATGGTGGGGTGACGCTTCACCTTCTCCAGGGAGCGACCGCCCAGGGTCACGCCGTGGTACAGCATCACGTCGTCACCAACCTCAGCGGTCTCACCAATGACAATGCCCATGCCGTGATCAATGAAGAAACGGCGGCCAATGGTCGCACCGGGGTGAATCTCCACACCGGTCAGAAAACGAGCAAACTGCGAGAGAGTACGAGCCAGAGCCTTCGTCTCATCCTTCTGCCAGAGCTTATGGGTCAGACGGTGAACCCAAATCGCGTGCATACCCGAATAGTTCAGCGCAATCTCGACAGCGCCGCGCGCAGCAGGGTCGTGCTGGCGGACGTTCTCAATATCTTCACGCAGACGCGCAATAAAACTCATGGGTTCCCTTTCCCTCATCGGTCGCGCTCTGTGTATGCGACCTTTCCAAAGGTACCAACAACGGTGCTCATTCACCTATTCCCGAACTCTGTCGTCGTCATAGTGAGTGCTCTCTTTAACATCTCGGTCACAATTGCGTGCGGAACGTAATATTCGGGCTCGGGCGGGTCTCAGCGGGGGAGTATCGCGGGAAAACGCAAACGCTCCGCCCCGGCATGCAACCGGGACGGAGCGTCGAACACTGCGTACTGTTCTAGATGGCGGCCTCACGGGGAGGGGTGCCGAAGACCGGGGCCTATTAGCCGCGGATATCCTCGTACAGAGCGGTAGAGATGTAACGCTCACCGAAGTCGGGAACGATAGCCACAATCAGCTTGTCCTTGTTCTCAGACTTCTTAGCCTCCTCCAGAGCAGCCCACACAGCCGCACCGGAAGAAATACCGCCCAGAATACCTTCCTGGGTAGCCAGCAGGCGGGAGGTGCGCATAGCGTCCTCAGCGCTGACCGGAGTCACCGAATCGTAGATGCCGCGGTCCAGGGTGTCGGGAACGAAGTTAGCGCCCAGGCCCTGAATCTTGTGGGGACCAACGCGACCCTCGGAGAGCAGCGGGGAGTCCTTCGGCTCAACCGCAACAACCTTAACGTTCGGGTTCTGCTCCTTCAGGTACTTACCGGTACCGGAGATGGTGCCGCCGGTGCCAATACCCGCCACGAAAATGTCGACCTTACCGTCGGTTGCTTCCCAAATCTCGGGGCCGGTGGTGTTGTAGTGAATGGTGGGGTTCGCCTCGTTGGAGAACTGGGACGCCAGGATAGCGTTCTCGGTGGTCGCAACGATTTCCTTAGCCTTCTCCACAGCGCCGCGCATACCCTCGGTACCCGGGGTCAACACAATCTGAGCACCGTAAGCGCGCAGCAGCACGCGACGCTCAGCAGACATGGTCTCCGGCATGGTCAGGATGACGCGGTAACCGCGAGCAGCACCCACCATAGCCAGCGCAATACCGGTGTTACCGGAAGTGCCCTCAACAATGGTGCCGCCGGGCTTCAGCGCACCCGACTTCTCAGCAGCGTCAATGATGGCGCGACCGATACGGTCCTTAACCGAACCAGCGGGGTTGTAGAACTCAAGCTTGACCGCTACGTTACCGGGAAGACCCTCGTCCAGTCGGTTCAGCTTAACCAGGGGGGTCTGGCCGGTTGCTTCAACAATGCTGTTGAGAATCTTTGCCATGGGGTGCTCCTTCATGAGCTTGGGGGGAGGCCAGCCGCGATGGGGTCTCCGCAATGAATAATCGGTTACGTGGCAACTCTACTACTCACCGGCGGCAGGTTTAAACCTGCGGTCACAGTTCGTAATAATGCCAGAGAAAAACCTCAAGGAACGAGGTTCAGAAAGAGGGTACAGAAAAGCGCCGCACAAACCCTTTCTCGACAAAGGATGATGAATGTGCGGCGCTCTCTAGAAACATTATGTAGCCCAAAAGACAACCTCTGTATATAAGAGTAGTGGTGAACTCCGTTCACCGCAAGCTGGAGCCACAAATTTTATTGCCATCAATGGAAAAAACAGTAAAAACCGCATCCTGAGACGGCACAACGCTAAAAGCGGGGGAGAAAACCAGCCTCAGAGGACTAGTTGATGTCCATGTGAAGATCCCACTTGTTGTTCAAGTAGCGACCAACAGCCTCACCAAACATCTTCACGTGACGCTTATCAGCCGCCACAGTCTGCTCCTTGCCGTCCTTGAACAGCTTCTCACCTAGATCAACATTCAGAGTCACGGTCCAGTTGTACGCGCCCTGCGCCAGAACCGGCTGCTTAGTACCAATAGTCAAGGTAGCGGTCGGGTTCACGTACCAGGTCTTCTTCTCGTCAATACCTGCCTTAGTGGAATCCGCGTACTTCTTCATCGCCGCCAGGGTCTCCTGGTCGGTGCTGACCTCGTTCATGTAGTGCATATCGCCGGTACGCAGCAGGTACTCAAACGCCGCACCGAAGTACGCCAGAGCCGCCGCGAAGCCAGCCACCGAATTCTGGTGCATAGCCTCCGGAACAATCGGGGAAGGAACATTCTGCGGCGGGTGCTCAGCGTTACCCGGCTGGTACTCGCCGTGATCCTCCATCTTCTCCAGCTTCGCTACGCCACTGTAATCCTTATTGTCGTTAGGCAGCGGAGAGTTCGTTGCAGTAGCCGAAGCCGAAGCAGAAGCGGAAGGGGAAGCAGACGCCGATGCAGAAGCAGAGGGCGAAGCGGTAGCAGACTCAGAAGCAGCAGCAGAAGCGCTCTCAGAGCCAGAAGCGGAAGCAGACGCCTCAGAAGTAGCCTTAGAGCCACAAGCCGCCAGCAAAGCCATGGAGCTGACGCCCAGTACGCCCAGCGCCGCGCGGCGGGTCAGGTTCTCGGACATAGTGATACCTTTCAGTCAGTCGGTGATTGCAACCAGTTTAGCCGCAAACCCAACAGGATACAGAGTTGAGTGGACGAAGCGTGAGAAGCGCCTCGCAGATAAAAGCGTTATGACGAACTATGACGCCGCGGAAGTGGCGGACGCCTCAGTGGAAGCTTCAGCAGAAGCGGCGGCAGAAGCAGAAGCCGAACCGGATGCCGCGCCAGACGCCGCAGCACTTGCGGTGGATGCGCCTCCCTGGGCGGTACCTCCCTGAACAGTGGCACCGTACGCCACGCTCAGCTCCCACATCTTAGAATCAGCGTGGTAGCGGCCGCGGAAATCGCACTCCTGAACCGTCACCTGAGAAGCAGGACCCGCCGCAGTAGCAGAAGCAGAAGCCGAAGCAGTGGGGGACGCCGCATCAGACACCAGCGCATCCTCGGACGGCTCAGTAGGCTCAGCAGAAGCGCTCGCCGAGGCGACCACCGGCTGGATCTTACCCTCAGCCACCGCCTCCGTACCGAAGTCCAGAGTGTACCGGCCCTTAAACAGCAGGTTGCCATCACTCATAATGGACGGCTGCGCACTCGAAAGCGCATAGGAAGCCGACGGATTCACATACCAGGAACCCTTCTCCACACCCGCAAGAATAGAAGCCGACAGAGCATCCACCTCAGAGCGAGTCTTCGACGACAGCTGAATGCCGGTCGAGAACGCATCCGTGCTACCGGTCTTCACCAGATAATCCATAGCTGCCGCAAAATAAGCAATCGCCTCATGGAAACCCGTCACCGTATTTGCCGACAGAGCATCAGTCACCTTCGGCTTCGGAGCATTACGCGGCGGATGATCCACCGTACCCTGCTCATAATTCACCGCACCCTCATAGTGGGTGTACTCCACCAGACCCGAATAGTTCTTACCATCATCGCTGTACCCGTTCGGGTTAGCGCTCGACTTCGAACCGTTCAGGCTACCACCCTGAGAACCCGACTGCTGGCTAGAGCTACCCGAGCCGCACGCGCTCAACAGTGCCGCAGAACCCGCAACAGCGGATGCGCCCAAGCCCAGGCGCAGCAGGGAGCGGCGAGAGAAAGACTGAGAAAAAGAAGACATAAGAGAAAAAACCTTGAATCCAGGAAAGCTCGTTACTACCAGAGTAAAACAGATCATGCCCTAACCCGAGTGCGAGTTAGGGCATGATGCCTCATCCATCTGAGGGCTTAAAGGTTGTCACCATTAGAATTGCCGCCATTACCGGAGTTGCCGGAATTGCCAGCATTACCGCCGTTAGCGGCACCACCATTAGCGCCACCATTCTTAGGCTGAGTCGACGCTTGAGCCTCGTACTCATCCTGAATAGTCAAAGTCCAGTCATTATCGTGGCGCACACCGGTAATCACCAAGCCGCGCTCAGTACGGCGCACCTTCTCAGACATCTCCGCGGGAGCACCGTCAATCACCACGGTCGGACCCAAATCAATCACCAGATCAAAGGTCCACTGCACGCTCTTCTTCACCAGCGCAGGAACCGCAGTGAATGCAGACATGGTCACCTTCGGCGACACAAACCAATCACGATTCTGCGAGCTCTCATTCGACTCATCCATAAACGACGAGAACGAAGCAACGAACTTCTCATCAGCCTTCGACTCACGCAGCGGAGCCGCATCACCGGTCAGCACCAGGTAGTTAATCGCCGCATACACGAACGCAATCGAATCGTATAGACCCTGCACCGAGTTCTCCGAAGCGCTCGCCGGACGCTTGGGGAACGGCACGTTCTGCGCGGGAGCAGACTCGGTCGCCGGAATGAAATCACCCTTCTTCTCGTAGTTATCGAAGGTGACCTCGCCGCTAAAATCAGTACGCGAAGAAGCCGAAGGGGAAATCTGAGGGGTATCCGCATCAGCGTTTTCACTAGTGGAAGAAGAACCACCGCACGCAACCAGTAGGGCGCTCAAAGACACGCCCGCAACGCCCGCACCCGCGTAACGCAGAGCAGTACGGCGGCTGATGCCGGTAGTGGAACTGGGAAGCCCGGAGGTCATGGGGAAAAGCGCCACGGAGTACCTTTCGAGTGAGAATCTCAGGTGAGAGACGAGTGAGAGAACGCCTCGACGAGTGGATATCACACGCGGACATCCCTCTAGAGACAGTCCTAAGTATAACGCGCCCCCGCCTTCACACCCGTGCGTACCAGCGCTCAAATGAGCGTGATATGCCGCCCATCAGCGAACTTACCGTAGCCAGTGAACTCAGTGGAACCAGCGGGAGCATCGCACCAGATGAGGGTAGCGAAGGAGGGGACGCGTTCATCGTCTGTTAGAGGAGGGGCTACTGTGCGCCTTCACCAGGAATACCGCCGGGCGCCTCAGCGCCGGGAGCAGCATCTCCACCAGCGGCACCGGGCTGAGCGGCACCGGGATCAGGAGCACCGGGCGCTGCGCTCGGCTGAACCGTCGCAGCGGCAGGCTGAGTTGCCACAGGCTGCGCGGTAGCCGCAGGCGCCTGGGTAGCGGCAGGCTGAGGAGCCTGAGCCGCGCCACCCTGACCGGTGCCGGTCTGCGCGCTACCATTCTGCGCACCACCGTTCTGGGAGCCAGTGTACTGACGGGAACCGTTCTGGGCGGAAGGAGCCTGCGCACCACCGTTCTGAGCAGTGCCCTGAGCCGCGCCGTTACCCGAAGTATTCGCGCCGGTGTGTGCGCCAGCATTAGCCGCCACGGTGCTGTCATCAGTCACCGTCGGGGTATAGGTCGAGGAAGGATGCGCACGCGGAGTCTGAGTCGGCTTCGGGGTCAACGCGGGATCGTACTGCTGAGGCGAGATGACGACCCAGCGCTTCGCCTCCTCATCGTACTCAGCGTAGAGAGCCTTAATCTCCTGTGCCTCAGTGTCTTCCAGAGGCTTGGTCGTATTGGTCGCCTTCTCAACCTGCATACCGTGCGCCTGAGTTACGGTGCACGCCCACGCATACTTAGTGCCGCGGGTCGTCGGCTGCTTATCGGTCAGACGGAACGTCCACTCGCCGCCCACCAGCCAGTTCGTACCGGGAGCATAGAACGCACGCAACTTCTCCAGCGCCGCACGGTCGGTAGAGTTCTGCGCCTGAACCACCTGCAGAGCAGGACCGGGGTCACCAGTCATGCGGGCATAGTTCACCGCTGCCGCAAAATAAGCGAAGGTGGCGCGCAGGCTACGGGCGTTCTTCTCGTACATGCTCTCATCCTCAATGGGGATGGGCACGGCACTAGCCTTAGAATCAACGCTTGCCGGGCCGGCAGTCGGCTCAATCGTGTACACCTGACCGGTTTCCGGGTCGGTGCTACTCATCGGGGCTGCACCGTTACCCGCAATGTACTTAGTCCACTTCAGCTCGCCCGACAGATTGTCGTAGGCACCCGCAATCGAAGCGGAAGCAGTGGGGGAGGCAGTCGCCTCCGCAGTCTTTTTGGAACCGCAAGCGGCAAGCATCGCACCCAGGGCGGCGGTGCCCGTAAGCGCAATAAAGTGGCGGCGGCTGTGAATCATAGTGATCCCCTTGAATGTGCTGTGATGCGGAAGTATCGGTGATAAGTGAAGAGCTCACGCTCCAATTCTCAGCCTAACATCACGCCCCTACAGGAGGGCGCGAAGCAGTCACCCGCAGGGCGGGTAGACGCGTATTGAGGCGAAAATGGGCGGACCTCATCTAGCCCTAGCCTATAGATTTCACGCGTGGCACACAAATAAAAGCTCTTATCCGTGCCTCATATCACCCAATATGACGGGTTCTTTGAGGCACGGATGTAAAGAAGCTTTAGGCTGAGCCTCGAATATAACGAGTCGCCTTAGAAGAGGTGCTCTCATTCGGGGTCGGCTGTGCGCTCGGAGTATTCGCGGACGGTTCAGGGTTGGCCGCGGGGGTGGCGGTAGCACTCGGGGAAGAGTTCGGATCCTCCAGCATCTGCCAGCCCTCTTCACCAAAGTAGACGTAAGCATCCGCCTTCTGATTGCTGCCGTAGATACCGGTGAGCTGCTCACGCTGACGGGTCTCATGGTTGAACAGGAACGCGTTCTCGTCCACCTTCAGGGTCGCCTTCCAGCAGTAGACGTCCTGCTCGGTAGCGGGCACCGGCTGCGGGGAACTCAGGTTAATGCACATGGGGTGGTTGTTCTTAGAGACCAGCCAGCCGATGTTGTAGCGGTAGATATCGCGGTACATCTGCGCCATCTGACTAAAGTGCTCCTGGCCGGGCAAATCCATGAAGGGATTGGTGTCACCGGTGAGGAGCATGTAGTTCTGTGCCGCACCCCAGTACTGCAGGAAGGCATGCAGGCCCTCGACGGTGCGCTCTTTAGCTTCCGGGGGCATGGTGGGGCGGGGGACATTGACGGCTCGATGGCTCAGGGTGCCGTTTGAGAAATTTCCGGAACGCTCAAAGAACTGATCCGGCAAAAGAGCCGGTCCGCGACCATCCAGAGCCGATGCGGGCAGAGGCTCGGCATACGTAATACTGCGCGTGGTGGTCGCAGATTTAGTCTGGGCGCTCTGAGGAGCAACCTTGGTAGGGGAAGGGTTAGCGAGTGGTTGAGGGCGAGAAACTGCGCTGGGGCTGCAAGCGCTTGCGAGTGCACTCAATGCTGCTCCGGAAGAAAGAGCAAGAAGATGGCGACGTGACAGCGAACCGAACATACGCAACCTTTCGCAAGAGTAAAGACGGGCAGGCAGTAACGGGTAGCTCGGATGCAGTGAACCTCAACGGCAGTTGATTGCAGTTGCGTGAGGGGTCGGTGAGCGTTCCCGATGGGTGTGGCATACCGCGGTGAGTACGGATGCGATAGAAAGGGCAGGTCAAAAGCCATCTGAAGGAATCGGTGTGGGTTATGACCTGCCTGGTTGTCGTGCTCAACGATTCTAAGCGTACTTTCAGGTCCGCAATGACCATATCTGCGCTTAAAGGTAAAAAGTTATCAAATCTTAATATTTGCCCGTTTTATGCGGGTTATAAAACGTACCAATGTGTTCCGGGTAACCGCATTAAAATGTGCTTTTTTCCCGCGGAAACTCAAGGATTTTCCCACCTGCTCTTCTTATGAATAAATCATAAATTGGAGTTGTTGCACGCGGTGTGCAAGTAGTATTTCAACCTCTTCAGGTTGTCCAAACACCTATCAGAAATAGCCCCTCACACAGCCTCAACGCCCCCAACCGCACAACCTAGCCACAACGCGACCGTGCCAACACCCAAACATGGCATGAAGCTGGTGCACCCTATGGGACAATAGCGCTGTGACTACCACCGACTATGCGCAGCTCAAAGCAGCTCGCGAACTGCTCACTCGAATCCCCCTCCCGCTCGACGTAGAAGCTGGCGAAACCCCCGGCACCCCCTACGCCGTCACCCACGACGGCACCGCCGAGCACGGCACCGCCACCGCGCGCACCCTGCTCGCAGCCATGGCACGCCAACTCGACGACTACATCCTGCCGCGCAGTGCCAGCGTCGACAACCCCCTCACCATCGTGGTCGGAGGCTCCACCGGCGCCGGCAAATCCACCCTCGTCAACACTCTGCTCGGCGAACCGCTCACCCAGTCCGGCGCGATTCGACCCACCACCCGCCACCCCGTACTCCTGTACCGCGCAGAAGACGAAGCGGCGCTGTCACCCGAACGCTTCCTGCCCACCCTGCCGCGCACCCGCACCTCCGGTATGAACGCCGGATCGCAGGCACTACCCGGCCTCGACCCGAAGATTGCGCGCGCCCTCATTCCTATTACTACCTCGGCGCTACCGCAGGGCATCGCGCTCATTGACGCACCCGATATAGACTCCGTCTCCGAGGAAAACCGCACCCTCGCCAAGGAACTGCTCTCCGCCGCAGACCTGTGGCTCTTTGTCACCACCGCCAACCGCTACGCCGACGCCGTGCCCTGGGAACTGCTCCACGAAGCAGCCGCACGCTCCATCGCCATCGCCGTGGTGCTCAACCGTGTGCCCGAAGGTGACGAAGAAGCCATCGAAAACGACCTGCGACGCATGCTCGACGAAGCCGGAATCCACGCCGTCCTGATTCACACCGTCACCGAACAGCCCCGCGACGAAAGCGGCATGCTCGCACCTGTCAGCCTCGCCCCGCTGACCCTGTGGATCCGCGAACTCGGCGCCGACGCACCTGCCCGCGCCGCCATCGCCCGGCAGACCCTCGCCGGTGCCGTCGAAACCCTCGCCGGTAACCTGCAGGTGCTCGCCGCCGAACAGGCACGCCAGCAGGCGGCGCACCAGTCGCTTGCCACCATCGTCGCCGAAGAATACGAGGACGCGCTGACCACCATCGACGGGGCGCTCTCCGACGGCTCCCTGCTGCGCGGCGAAGTGCTCTCGCGCTGGCACGACTTCGTGGGAACCGGCGACTTCTTCCGCTCCCTCGACAGCACCATCGGTCGCCTGCGCGACCGCGTCAGCTCCGCCCTGCGAGGCCAGCCCGCCGCCGCCCAGAAGGTAGAAGACGCCCTTGAAAGCGGCATCCACGCCGTCGTGCTGGATGCAGCCGCCCGCGCCTCCGAAAACACCCGCACCCGCTGGCGTGCCAGCCGCGCCGGACGCTCCCTGCTGGCGCGCCTTGATGCGCCGCAGGCTGTTTCTGTTGCGCCGCAGGCTGTCTCCGCCGCACTCGAACAGAACGTAGGCGCAAACGGCGAGGCAAAGGGCAACGAAGCGAAGGGGGAAGTGCAGTCCGCCGAGGACATCTTCTCCGCAGCCGTTGCCGAACAGATTCGCCTCTGGCAGGGATCCGTCCTCGAAATGATCCGCGAAGAAGGAGCCGACAAGCGCAAACGCGCCCGCTTCCTCTCCCTGGGCGTGAACGCCACCGCCGTGATGCTCATGGTTGCCGCGTTCAGCCTCACCGGCGGCATCACCGGTATTGAGGCGGGTATCGCCGGCGGTAGCGGAGTGGTCGGCACCAAACTGCTCGAGTCCATCTTCGGTGAAGACGCGGTGCGCCGCATGGCAACCCGCGCCCGCACCGACCTGCTCGAACGCATGTCGGGGCTGCTCACTGAGCACGCTCAGCCCTTCACCGCCGTACTGGAAGAAACCGACCCGCAGGCTGATGCCGAGGACATTCACCGCGCCGCTGAGCAGGTGCAGGCAATCGCCGCAGAAATGAGCACCCAGAGTCAAACCACACAGCGCCAAGCCGCAGCCCACACTAACGGCACGGTTGCTCGCTAAACCACTCCGGACAGGCACCCCGCACCACAGACGAAGAAATAACGCACTATGACTACCCCCGAGAAGAAACTCGAGAACGCCGAGCGCAATACTACTGAGCGCAACACCGAGCGAGGCGCCACCCCCGCCGTGGCAACCTCGCCCTTCGCGCGCTCCGTCGCATCCCTCAAGGACGCCATCAGCTACGGCGAAGGACGAGTCCCCGAAACCGTGCTGCTCGACGCCGCCGCAACCCTCGAACGCCTCAGCCAACGCCGCGAACTCTCCACCGAACACACCGTCATCGGCTTCTTCGGCGCGACCGGCAGCGGCAAATCCACGCTCTTCAACGCCATCGCCGGGCAGAACATTGCCCTCTCCGCGCCCACACGCCCGACCACCTCCACCGTGCAGGCGGCAATCTGGGAAGCAGAAGGCAGCGAAGAGCTACTTGACTGGCTCGGTATCGACAAGCGCGTCTACCCGCAAACTCAGGCGCTCGCCGCCGAAGGTAACACTGCCGAGGGTAGCGAGGCTGCCGGGGGAGTAGCGGCACCCAACGCGGTAACCGAACCCGCTCCCGGACTCTTCAACCGCATCCGCCGAGCCGTCGGCGGACGCGGCGAAATGCGCACCCGAACCGGCGGTCTGATCCTGCTGGACATGCCCGACTTCGACTCGGTCACCACCACCAACCGCGACCTCGCCGCCCGCATGATGCGCTACGTGGACGTGCTCGTCTGGGTTGTCGACCCCCAAAAGTACGCCGACGCCGTCATCCACCGCGACTTCATGGTGCCGCTTGCCGCATCCGGCGCGCAGGCGCTCTGCGTGCTCAACCAGGCGGATAAACTCGCACCCGCCGAGGTGCCCGCCGTGCTCGCCTCCCTCACCCGCCTGCTCCAGGCTGAGGGTACCGAAGCGCACCTGCTTGCCGCACCCATCGCCGTCTCCGCACGAACCGGTGAGGGCGTGGACGTGCTCCGCGACCTGCTCGCCCAGGTAGCCGCCGCCAAGAGCCTATCCCTGCAGCGAACCGACGCGCAGCTGCACGCCACCGCCTCCCAGCTGCGCACCTACGCCGGGGGAGAGGGCACCGTACTCGCCGGAGCCTACGCCCTCGAAGCGGAGCAGAAGCTCGTGAAGGCATGCTACACCTCCAGCCAGGCAGAGCAGGTTTTGCAGGCGGCAACCGCCTCCTACCGCCGCACCGCGGGTCAGCACACCGGCTGGATCCTCACCCGCTGGATGAGCCGCCTGAAAGCTGACCCCCTGCGCCGCCTGCACCTGGGGCAGCAAGACGAAACGAAGAGCACGTCTAAGGCCGAGAAGTCCGCGGGCATGCTCGGTTCCGATAGCGAGAACGCACCCGAGCTGGTGGCATCCTCGCTACCTCCGCTGAGCGCCGCGCAGAAGGCTGGCATGGCAAACGCCGTGCGCCAATACAGCAAGCAGATGGCGGCCCGCATCGACGAACCGTGGAAACGCAGCATGAAGGAAGCCGCCCTCTCCCGCGAGGCTGAGCTACCCGAACTGCTCGAACGCGACATGATGCGCATCGACTACGGTCTGGGCCGCACCCGCGCCCCCTGGGTCATCTTCAATGCCCTGCAGTGGATCGCGCTAATGAGCGCCCTGGTAGGCGTCGGCTGGCTGACCCTGATTTCCGGCATGGCGTACCTGCAGATTCAGCTGCCGCCCGCCCCGACCCCCGAAGGCTCCCCGGTGCCCCTGCCGACCCTGCTTCTGCTGCTGGGTGTGCTGCTCGGTATCGCCTCGGCGGGTGTGGGCAGGCTACTTACCGCCATGGGTTCACGCTACTACGCACGTAAGCTGCGAGGTCGCCTGCAGACCGGCGTGGAGAAGGCGGTGCAGTCCTGCGTGGTCGCCCCGGTACAGCAGGAAGCAAAGCGCCTGAACGCCTACCGTAAGGCGCTGGACATCTAGCGGACCAGCTTCCGAGAAGCAAGAGCACACAAAAGAATCCCTCCCCACCTCAAACGAGGCAGGGAGGGATTCTTTTCGTTAGATCTACACGCTACTGAAGCTTAGTCTTCTTCAGTACTCTCAGCGCAGGGAGCCTGCTGAGACGCCGCAAGCTCACGCAGACCGTCCGTAATCGCCTGAGCAGCCTTAACGACCAGCTCAGGGTAGTTGCGGTTCGGCTGGCGGGTCATGCGGTCAATCGGACCCGAGATGGACACTGCCGCAATCACCTTGCCGCCGGGAGCGCGCACCGGAGCAGAAACCGAGGCGGTACCGCGCTCACGCTCACCTACGGACTGCGCCCAACCGATGCGGCGCACAGCCGCGAGCATGGCGGCGCTGAAGTGCGCATCGCGCAGGCCTTCAACAATGCGGTTCTGGTCTTCCCAAGCCAGCAGAACCTGGGCGGCGGAACCAGCCTGCATGGACAGCTGGGTACCGACCGGAATGGATTCGTGCATGCCGGAGGGGCGTGCCGCGGTCGCAGCGCACACGCGCCAGTCACCCTGGCGGCGGTACAGCTGGGTGGACTCGTCAGCTTCGAGGCTGAGCTTCTGCAGAATCGGGTCTGCCACGGTGATGAGCTCGTCAGCAATGGTTGCGGATGCGAGTTCGGTCAGGCGGGGTCCGAGCATGAAGCGCCCCTGCACGTCGCGGGCTACGAGGCGGTGGTGTGCCAACGCCACGGCGAGGCGGTGTGCGGTGGGGCGCGCCAGACCGGTTGCCTTGACGAGGTCACCCAGAGATACGGGTCCTGCCTCGAGGCAATCAAGAATGAGGGTCGCTTTATCGAGCACGCCAACGCCGGAGGAGCCGTGGGAGTGTACCTCTACCATCTGCTCGTCGGCGGCCATGTGTTCGGGCGGCTTGACGGGGTCAACAATCGGTGCGTTGTGGTGTGTGGATGCGTTGGGGTGACGCATTCCGTGTGCGTTAAAACGTGAGGCGGAAGGAGTCATTCTTATATTCTATCTCAGAATATGAAAGATACCCCGGACTTCATGGACTCTTTGAGATGCAGAGCTGAAGATGGAATCACCCCCTACGGGATAAATTGTGAACTTTTCATAATAAGTGTTTGTGTGGGTTTATGGGTGAAAATATGCGAAAAGACGCAGAAAAATGCGAATAATCTCGCAAAATTACCCTGGAGTCATAGAGTAAACCCACATAAAAACACTCGCTAGTTCGGGGTGTTTCTAGGCCGTCTCACAGGCTAAGAATCCGTGAAAAAATATGCGACACGCCGCAGGGAAATACCGATTTGAGGGTCCCATCGGGTACATAATCCGCCCCTCAACTCCGCAAACTTGCGGCACGCACCACACCGAACGCATCCACCGTAGGAACGCATCAAGCAGGAGAAAGCATGACTAGCGAACAGAACGCAACCACCGCGGGCACCCGTCCGCGCACCCTGGCAGAAAAAGTCTGGGACGCACACGTCGTCGTCCCCGGTGAAAACGGCAAGCCCGACCTGCTCTACATCGACCTGCAGCTACTGCACGAAGTGACCTCCCCCCAGGCATTCGAAGGCCTGCGCATCGAGAACCGCCCCCTGCGCCGCCTCGACCTGACCATCGCCACCGAGGACCACAACACCCCCACCGACAACATCTTCGGCACCATTGCCGACCTGACCAGCCGCACCCAGATCGAGACCCTGCGCCGCAACGCCAAGGAATTCGGCGTGCGCATCCACTCCCTCGGTGACGAGGAACAGGGCATCGTGCACGTGGTCGGCCCGCAGCTGGGTCTGACCATGCCCGGTATGACCATCGTCTGCGGCGACTCCCACACCTCCACCCACGGTGCGTTCGGCGCTCTCGCGTTCGGTATCGGTACCTCCGAGGTGGAACACGTCATGGCGACCCAGACCCTGCCCCTGGCACGCTTCAAGACCATGGCAATCAACGTTGAAGGCACCCTCAAGCCCGGCGTGACCGCAAAGGACATCATCCTCGCCGTCATCGCGCAGATCGGTACCGGCGGCGGTCAGGGCTACGTGCTCGAATACCGCGGCTCCGCGATCCGCTCCCTCTCCATGGAGGGCCGCATGACCATGTGCAACATGTCCATCGAGGCGGGCGCACGCGCCGGCATGGTCGCCCCCGACGAGATCACCTTCGAGTACATCAAGGGTCGCCAGCACGCGCCCAAGGGTGAAGAGTGGGACAAGGCAGTCGAGTACTGGAAGAGCCTGCCCACCGACGAAGGCGCCGTCTTCGACAAGGAAATCTTCATCAACGCTGACGAGCTCGAACCCTTCGTCACCTGGGGTACCAACCCCGGTCAGGGCATTCCGCTGAGCCACGCCGTTCCCTCCCCGGACGACTTCGAGGACGAGAACGACAAGGTCGCAGCAGAACGCGCCCTCGAATACATGGGCCTGGAGGCGGGCACCCCCATGAAGGAAATCCCCGTGGATGTTGTCTTCCTGGGTTCCTGCACCAACTCCCGCATTGAGGACCTGCGCGCCGCAGCGGACATCGTTCGTGGCCGCACCATCGCCGAGAACGTGCGCATGATGGTCGTGCCTGGCTCCCAGAAGGTCCGCGCGCAGGCAGAAGCAGAAGGCCTGGACAAGGTCTTCAAGGACTTCGGTGCCGACTGGCGCTTCGCCGGCTGCTCCATGTGCCTGGGCATGAACCCCGACCAGCTGGCACCCGGTGAGCGTTGCGCCTCCACCTCGAACCGTAACTTTGAGGGCCGCCAGGGCAAGGGTGGCCGCACCCACCTGGTCTCCCCGGTGGTCGCCGCCGCAACCGCTGTGCGCGGTACCCTGTCCGCCCCGTCCGACGTCGTGGCCTAGCACGCCGCTATAGCTAAGGAGCCATTATGGAACCCATTATTAAGCACACCGGCATTGGCGTGCCGCTGCGTTCTTCGAATGTTGACACCGACCAGATCATCCCCGCCGTCTACCTCAAGCGAGTGACCAAGACTGGCTTTGATGATGCCCTCTTCGCTAACTGGCGTAAGGACCCCGAGTTCATCCTGAACCAGGAGCCCTACAAGCACGGTAGCGTGCTGGTTGCGGGCCCGGACTTCGGTACCGGTTCCTCGCGTGAGCACGCCGTGTGGGCGCTGCGCGACTACGGTTTCAAGGTCGTTATCTCTGCTCGTTTTGCCGATATTTTCCGCGGCAACTCCGGTAAGCAGGGCCTGGTCACCGCACAGGTTGCACAGGACGATATCGAGCTGATTTGGAAGGCGCTGGAGCACGAGCCCGGCACCGAAATCACCGTTGACCTGGAGTCCAAGACCGTAACCGTGGGCGCGCTGGTTGTTCCCTTCGAGATTGACGACTACGTGCGCTGGCGCCTCATGGAGGGCCTGGACGATATCGGTCTGACCCTGCAGAACCTCGAAGCTATTGAAGCGTACGAGGCGAAGCGCCCCTCCTGGATGCCCCGCACTCAGGAGCTCTAAGTAGGGGAACTCTAAGCCGTAGATATATAAAGCTCGAAGGCGGCGACTGATTCAGTCGCCGCCTTCGAGCTTTTCTGTACCCAAAAACCTGGCACACATATGAATGTGCCTCCCCGGAACTTCCGGGGAGGCGTATTTATTCAATACCTAGAGCTTAGGCACCCTCAGTGATGGGGGTGTTCAAGGTTGCGTTCTCGGTACAGCTGTACAGCGCCGCCGAACCGGGGGAGCGCACACCCGCGGTCGGGTTCGCGTTCTGTGCGGTGGCAAGAGCGAAGTCAGAAACCACCTCGTGGTTAATGTAGCTGCCGCCTGCGCCGCCGCCGCTGCTCAGGGCGCTGAGCGAGTAGATGTTGCCTTCGCCCTCGAACTGCACCTGACGGCCGAAAACGCCCTCGTAGTATGAGCCAACGGTCCAGATGTTCAGGCCTGCGCCTCCGCCGCCGTAGCCGGCGCCACCACCGGATGCTACGGAGGTGAGGGAGAGCTTGCCGTGGGTTCGGGAAAGCAGCGCGCCGGAGCCGCCCTTACCGCGGTAAGAGCCGGTTGCGTTCGCACCGCCGGTGCCCTTCTCTCCCTCATGCACGGAGTCGCCCTCGTAGCGGTAGTAGCGCGGGAAATCGTAGGAGTCGAACCAGGATTCGGACATGGGCATGAGCTTTAGCTCGTTGTTCTCGTCGAGGACGCCTGCCAGTGCCTCACCGAGGGTGCCAGCTACGCCGGAGCGACCAGCGGTACCGCCGGTGACCATGAAACGCATGTCGAGGGTCTTATCGTCCTCGTCGAGGGGCTTGAACTCCTGGTAGGGGCTTGCCATGAGCATGCCGCCCTGACCGGTGTTGTCGGTGCCCAGGTCGCCGCCCGCGCTGCCGCCTGCGGTGGTGGATGCATCGCGACCGTCCAGCGCCACGCGCAGTGCCGGGTTCAGCTGATCCTTGGGCTGGGCGTTGAAGAGGCTCTGGTGGGTGGTGAGGGTGCCCAGCTGCGCGCCGCCGCCGCCAGCACCGGCAACGGCTACGACGGTGACTGCGCCGTCGCGGACGAGCTCGACCGCGGAGGAGCCGCCGCCGGACGCGCCGTACACGTAGCCGCTATCGGTGCCTCCTACTACCTGCGCTGCGCCGGTTGCGGTGCTGGAGCCGGTGGAGTCGCCGCCTGCTGCGTAGCCTTCGCCTCCGAGTGCGGGCTGTGCGCCGGCTGCGGAGCCGACGCCGCCGTTACCCGCCCAGACGCGCAGGATGTCGCCGGACTTGACCGCAAGAACACCGCTGAGCTGTGCACCGGCACCGCCGCCAGCCAGGGCCGCGTTCGTGACGTCGGTCAGGTATCGGGGAGTGAAGGAAGATGCGGCACCGCCGGCACCTCCCACGAGGTCGAAGCGTACTCGTCCAACGCCTTCAGGGACGAGCCATTCGGTGTATGCGCCAGCCTTGTCGTCGAAGCCGGTTGCGGTCGGCTTGAGGGTCAGAGCGGGGGAACAGGTGGGCTCGCCGCTTGCCGCCCATGCAGGGACGGTTGCGCTGGCGAGGATAACGGGAGCACTCCACGCCGCACCCTGTACGAGGCGACGGCGCGAAATGCGTGATGCAGTGTTGTGATGTGTCATATTTGGGGTCCTCCGGTAGTTCGCGGATGCAGCCGCGAAGCGACCTGTGGTTGGTTGCGATGGGCCCTGGTTTTTAGTTGACTTTCGAATATTTACGGTGATGTTGAAGTGAATTTTTGAAGTTGAAGTGAATCAGGAAGCCGAACCGTTTTGGTTGGGTACCATCGCAAAGGTTTATGCAGTGAATGCACGCCACGCGCCCTCCCGTGAGGCTCTGTACTGCGCGGGTGCAAGGTCGGTGCCGGCGCCTATGCCGCAGTGTAGAGCTGATTGGCTCCTCCGTGAGAGCGGAGGCGCCGTTCAGTGGGCACGAGTGTGCACGTTATTGTAGGGGTGAGGTTGCTCTCAAGTTCAAATTCGGACGTTAAAAAGACGAAACTAACGTCAAATTTCGGCGAAGAAACAGAAAATGTTTGCATTAGTGTGAATGTTTGTGTATCTTTTTGTTTTTCTGGCTCTGAATCTGAGGGGGCCAGAGCGGTTTTTCACATACACAACAGAGCAAAATCTCAGTCACGAGTTCCAAAGGTTCTTCAGTGTTTGGAGCACCTTTACGCAGGGCTTAGAATAATGATGAATATATGCGCCCGTTTCGCCCTGCTACCGGCAGGGGCGCGGCACGACAGAACGCGGCGCATCGGCACACTGTTAAAGTTCGGCCTAAACCAGCCGACTCCACAAAGGATTTTTAATGACTGAGAACATCAGCAAGCTTCGCATTGAAGGTGGCACTCCGCTCGTTGGTGAGGTTCACGTTCGAGGCGCCAAGAACCTGGTGCCCAAGGCGATGGTCGCAGCACTGCACGGTTCGACCCCCTCGACCCTGCGTAACGTCCCTGACCTGAGCGATGTCGAAATCGTTACCACCCTCGTGGAGCTGCACGGTGCAAAGGTCGACTACGACCGCGAAGCTGGTGTTCTGACCCTCAACCCCGCACAGGATGCAACCACCGCCGCAAAGAACGCAGAGGAGATTCAGCTCTTCGGTGGTAACTCCCGCATCCCGATTCTGATGGTGGGCCCGCTGCTACACACCCTCGGTACCGCACGCATCCCCAACCTGGGCGGCTGCAAGATCGGTGACCGCCCCATCGACTACCACATGTCTGCGCTGCGCAAGTTCGGCGCAGTCGTTGAGAAGGACGACGAAACCGGCACCACCTTGATTGTTCCCGAAGAGGGTCTGAAGGGTGCAGAGATTGTGCTGAACTACCCCTCCGTGGGCGCTACCGAGCAGGTCCTGCTCACCGGTGTGCGCGCTAAGGGTAAGACCATCCTGCGCAACGCAGCGATTGAGCCCGAAATTATTGACCTGATTGCTGTTCTGCAGAAGATGGGCGCGATTATCTTCATTAACGAGGACCGCACCATCGTCATTGAGGGCGTGGACGAGCTGACCGGCTACGATCACGCGTCCCTGCCCGACCGTAACGAGTCTGCTTCTTGGGCTTCTGCGGCGCTGGCTACCGGCGGCGACATTTTCGTGCGCGGTGCAGCCCAGAAGGACATGACCGCGTTCCTGAACCAGTTCCGCAAGATGGGCGGCCTGTACGAGGTGACCGCCGAGGGCATCCGCTTTACCCACCCGGCTCAGCGCACCCCCGGAGCTCAGCTGAAGCCCATCGTCTTTGAGACCAACGTGCACCCCGGCTTCATGACCGACTGGCAGCAGCCCCTCGTCGTGGCGCTGACTCAGGCTAAGGGCGCGTCCATCGTGCACGAGACCGTGTACGAGGAGCGTTTCGGCTTCACCAACGCGCTGAAGCAGATGGGCGCAGATATTGTCGTCATGCGTGACTGCGTGGGCGGCACGCCCTGCCGTTTCGAGGGTAAGGGCTACGGTCACTCCGCTATTATTTCTGGCCCCACCCCGCTGACCGGTGCCGACATTGAGGTTCCGGACCTGCGCGGCGGCTTCTCCCACATTATTGCTGCTCTGACTGCTAAGGGCACCTCTCACGTGAGCGGTGTTGAGCTGATTGCTCGCGGCTACGAGAACTTCGAGGAGAAGCTCAAGGGCCTGGGTGCCAACTTTGAGGTGCTGGCACGCAAGGCGTCGAAGGCTCCCAAGCCCGATGCAGCAATCGTCGTTGTTGAGCCCGAGGAAGTTGAGGTTCAGGACTAGTGAGCGGACAGCAGGGAAAGCAGGCTCTGCCTGAGATTGAGCCCACCGCCTCCGGTGATGCTCTGTACAAGGTGCTCGGTAACGCTGCGCGCGGGCTGTACAAGCTCATCGCGCGCGTTGAGATTACCGGCCGTGAGAACCTGCCTAAGAGCGGCGGGTACATTATCGTGGCTAACCACACCACCGAGCTTGACCCGGTGACTGTGGCTTTCCCTGCTTTCGTTGAGGGCGCCCTGCCGCGCTTCTTGGCGAAGGATTCGCTGTTCCGCGCCCCCGTGCTCGGCTACATTATGCGCAAGCTCGCGCATATTCCTGTGGTTCGCGGTTCGGTGGATGCGCGTAAGTCCCTGATTACTGCCCGCAAGATTGTTGAGGCTGGCGGTGCCGTCGTGATTTTCCCGGAGGGCACCACCACCCATGATCCGCAGCTGTGGCCCATGCAGGCGCGTACCGGCGCGGCTCGTCTGGCTCTTGCGACCGGTGCGCCCGTCTACCCGGTGGCGCACTGGGGTGATGAACAGATTCTCGGTTACGTGGATGAGGCTGGCGAGGACGGCCGCATCAAGGAGAAGCGTAAGATTTCGCTGTTCCCGCGCAAGACCGTTCGCGTAAAGGTTGGCAAGGCGCTGGATATCGCCTCCCTCGTTGAGGATACCAGCCCCGAGGCTAAGCACACCCGCACCGAACTGGGCGTGGTCACCGACGCCATGCTGGACGCTATTACCGCCGAGCTGGAGACGATCCGCGGTGAGAAGGCTCCTGAGGGTCGTTGGAACCCGCGCACGAAGCGTCGTGAAGCACCCGGTACCCCCTCGGGTCCGGTTGGTGGCGCGCTCGGCGAACCGGACGAAAAGTAGCATCCCAGATGGGAAAATCGTAGAGGCCCTGACAGAAGCCGCGGCTATTTGCTGAGGCGCCTGTCAGGGACTCGCACAATAACCTCACAAGGAAGAGAGGCAGGTGTTTTCGTGACCTTCTTTGGACGCACCCCCGCAGCAAGCCCTGAATTTACCCCTCCGGCAACCGTACAGTCTATTGCGGTGCTCGGTGCCGGTAGCTGGGGCACCGCTTTCGCTAAGATCGCGGCGGACGCTACCCGCGAGCGCGGCGATGACACCCGCGTGACCCTCATCGGTCGTGATGAGCAGGTGATGGCTGAGTGCGAACGCACCCGCGAGAACGCCCGCTATTTTCCGGGAATGAAGCTGCCGGATAACATGCACTTCACGGCGGATGCCCCCGCGGCGCTGACCGGCGCCGATATCGTGGTTCTTGCCTTGCCCGCGCAGGTTCTGCGTTCGCAGTTGCAGAGCTTCGCCCGCTATATTGAGCCGAATGCCATGCTGGTGTCTTTGGCGAAGGGCTTGGAGACCGGTACGGGTCTGCGCATGTCGCAGGTCATTACCGAGGAACTGGAAGAATCCATGGCTCTGCGTGGTGCTGATCTGCGCGCGATTGGCCATATTCCGCACCGCGTGTGCGTGTTGTCGGGCCCGAACCTGGCGAAGGAAATCATGGGGGAGGAGCCTACCGCCTCCGTGGTTGCGGCTCGTACCCTGCCGGTGGCTGAGGCTGTTGCTCACGCGATTGCGTGCGGTTACTTCCGCCCTTACACCAACACGGATGTGGTTGGTACTGAAATTGGTGGCCTGGTGAAGAACGTGATTGCCCTTTGCGTGGGTATTTGCGAAGGCCGCAATTATGGCGATAACTCGAAGGCGTCCATTATGACGCGCGGTCTGGCGGAGATTACCCGCCTGGCGGTGGCGTTGGGCGGCGAGGCTGCGACGATGAGCGGTCTTGCCGGTATGGGCGACTTGATTGCGACCTGCTCTTCGCCGCTGTCTCGTAACCACACGGCGGGCCGCCTGCTGGCTCAGGGTGTTACCCCTGACCGCCTGCACGAGCACATGAGCCAGACGGCTGAGTCGATTAAGTCGGCACCGGTGGTGGCTGAGCTGGCTCGTCGCCACGGCGTGGAGATGCCCATTGTTGAGGCTGTGGTGGCTGTGCTTTCGGGCCGTATTGGCATTGAGGAGTTGGCGCCTCAGTTGCTGGGTCGCCGCCTCAAGCATGAAGGGCATTAAGAGCACGCAATGAACCTGAGCTCGGTAACCACCGCTGTGTTGGGCTCCGCAGGGTATGGGGCGCTGTGTGCTGCAGCTACAGGGTCGGTAGCTCAAAAAACCGAGTGCGATCGCCCGGTATACCTGTGGGAACCCGCCGATATGGGAGAAACCGCGCACCAGCTTCCGGTGACTTACACCACCGATATATACGAGGCTCTTGAGAGTGCCGATATTGTGGTGGTTCCCTGGGGCGAACAGGCTGATTCGTGCCCCGAGGAGATGACGGGGGTCATGGCATTCCGCCGATGGGCATACCTGCTGCCTCAAACCGCTATAGTGCTCGCAGCCGCAGGTTCTGCCGAGGACACCATGAACGTGTCTGAATATCTGCGGCAGATACTGCACACTGAGTTTCCAACGCGGCGTGAACGTGTGGCGGTGCTAACTATTACCGCTCATCATCTGGCGGGTACAGGTGTGATGGAACCGGTAAAAACTCACCCCAGGCGCCCCCGCACCGCCACTCTCACCACCGACGATGCGCACATGCATCAGCTGATTACCGCCTTATTTGATGGGCCTGTGCTGCGTATTCACCGTGCGCCATGACCCCGGTATCTGCGGTTACCGCAGCTTGGGTACTAGTGTCAGAAAGGCCCGTAAGAGACGATACAATGGGCTGTAAGTGGGGCGGGTACGCCCCGAAACGAACAGGGAGAAATATATGACCGAGAAGAAGACCGTCGCCCTGCTGTGCGGTGGCCGCTCCTCCGAGCACCCGATTTCGCTCATTACCGCTGCCGGCGTTCTGGGCGCTATTGACCGCACCGCCTACGACGTCATCACTATCGGTATTACCCGTGACGGCCGCTGGTACCTGACCGACGAGCAGCAGCTTGCCGAGCTGACCGCTGGCACTCGCGGTACCGCAGAGTTCCCCGAGGGTACCCAGCAGGTGTTCCTGCCGATGGGCGCCGGCGATTCCCGCCTGACCCTGGTGGATGCTGAGGGTAACGTTACCCGCACCGCACCGGTGGACGTTGTGTTCCCGCTGCTGCACGGCCCCTTCGGTGAGGACGGCACCGTGCAGGGCCTGCTGGAAATGGCTGACCTGCACTATGTGGGTTGCGGTGTGACCGCATCCGCTGTGGGTATGGATAAGCACTTCATGAAGGTTGCTTTCGAGTCTGCTGGCCTGGAGGTCGGCCCCTACGAGGTTGTCACCAACCGCCAGTGGGAGCACGAGGACCGCGAGCAGATCCTGGAGCGCGTGCTGAAGCTGGGCTTCCCCATGTTCGTGAAGCCGACCCGCGCAGGTTCTTCCTTCGGTATTACCAAGGTGGATTCGGTGGAGGAGCTCGTGCCCGCGATTGAAGAGGCGCGCCGCCACGATCCGAAGATCATTATTGAGGCGGGTATTGTGGGCCGCGAAATCGAGTGCGCTGTGCTCGATGGCCACCACGGCGAGATGCCCCGCGCATCCTACCCCGGT
Organism: Rothia sp. HMSC069C10; assembly: GCF_001812205.1. Lineage (NCBI taxonomy): Bacteria > Bacillati > Actinomycetota > Actinomycetes > Micrococcales > Micrococcaceae > Rothia > Rothia sp. HMSC069C10. The sequence goes on along the minus strand of NZ_KV808297.1, from coordinate 148,469 downwards.
GAGATTGAGGTTGTGGACGAGGATCACGGCTTCTACGACTTTGAGGCGAAGTATGTTTCTGAGTCTTCCGCTGTGACCGTGTGCCCGGCGAACCTGCCGCAGGATGTGCAGGATCGTCTGCGTGAGCTGGCTGTGAAGGCGTTCCTGGCGCTGGATGGTGAAGGTCTGTCTCGTGCGGACTTCTTCTACACCGAGGATGGCCGCCTGGTCATCAACGAGGTGAACACCATGCCCGGCTTCACCCCGATTTCGATGTACAAGACCATGTGGGAGAACACCGGCATCTCTTACACTGACCTGATTAGCGAGCTGCTGACCCTGGCGATGGAACGACCCCTGGGTCTGCGCTAGTTCTTGAGGCTGCGTTAGTTCTGAGACTGCGTTAGTTGTTCTTGAAGCTGCGTTAGTTCTTGGGCACGCTGTCGTTTTGACTGCGCTCAGTTATTGAATACGTAACGGTGGGGGAGTAGCCCCTGCTGTAAGGCGCCTCGGTGCGGATTCTTGAGGGATTCGCGCCGGGGCGCTTTTTGCGCGGTGGGCAAGTTCAGTCTGTGCGGGAGGGGTAATTGGTACGTATTGAGCCCCAAAAGCTTATGAGAATCGCTCGTTTTTCACTCATGAGAAAAATCACTTACACCCACCTCGGGGCTGCTTGGATGGTGGAGTGCAAGTTTTAAAGCGGTATTGATAAGGCAAAACGTAATTCTGCTCATAAGTGCATGAAATGATGCTTCTAGGTAACGAAAAGATGTCGTTGATGGTCGTTGCACATCTTGAAGCTCAAAGATTGGTATGAAAGCGCTAAAATGAGTAATGAAGAAAAAGCCGATTCGGTAGAATAGATGAAGGCATATCCAATCTGCCCTAGCGATTGGGTATCTATTCACTCACAACGTATTAGAAAGTCAAGGACAACCTTTGGGAAAACGAAACCGTAAGGTGGTCTCTGCGAGTCTGGCGACAGCACTGGTTGCTTCCGGAAGTCCATACGTAGCCTCATTTGCTCAAGATGTGCAGGAGGCAGCGTCACAGCTTCCGCCGAACCCTGTCGGCACCGCAGAACAAACCCAAGATTCCGCCGCGACCGCGGCATCCTCCTCCCAGACGGCAGTACCCACGCTCGCAACCGTGAGCGCATGGCCCACCGCTCAGGGGGACAATAAGACTGACAAAGCGCAGGCAGAGCCCACCGCTCAGCCTAGCGCTTCTTCGAGTGCTCAGCCCACCGCTAGTGCTGAGCCTTCCGCAAGTGCTACGCCCAGCCCGGATGCGACTCCTACCCCGAACGCTACCGCGCAGCCTACTGCCGAGCCCACCGCTTCAGCTAGTGCGACTGCAAACCCGAGTGCTACAGCGAGTCCTAGCGTAGAGCCCTCTAAGGATGCGACCGCTGAACCTACCGCTACGCCGACCGTAGCTCCTAGCGCAAGTGCCGAACCGAGTGTTGCTCCTACCGCAACTCCGACGGCTGAGCCGACTGTAGCTCCGACTGCGGAGCCTACGGTCCAGCCGACGGCAGAACCTACTGTCGCTCCCACTCCGGAGCCGACCGTTGCGCCTACTGTGGAGCCCACCGCGGAACCCACCAAGGATGCAACTCCTGAGCCTACTCAGGATCCGACCCCTGAGCCTACGGTAGAGCCCACCCCTGAACCTACTCCCGAGCCGACGAAGGATGTAACTCCCGAGCCGACCCCGGAGCCTACTCAGGACCCCACACCGGAACCGAATCCGGAGCCCGCTCCTGAACCGACCAAGGACGTAACTCCCGAACCGACCCCGGAGCCGACTGAGGACCCCACTCCGGAACCGAACCCGGAGCCGACCCAGGATCCCGTCCCGGTTCCCGAGCCGACTAAGGACGTAACTCCCGAGCCGACCCAGGAGCCCTCTCAGGTTCCGGTCGTCCCGGCCCCGGTTCAGGATCCGACTCAGGAGCCCTCCAAGGAAGCTAAGCAGGAGCCGACTAACGAGCCGACCAAGGACGCGGTCATCCCCGTGATTCCGGTAGCTCCCGTAGCTCCGGTAGAGGATAACAAGGACAGCTCGGACTCCAAATCGGTTACCCCGATCGAGACCGAACCTGTTGCTCCGATTCCTCCGGCGAACAACCCGGTGACCGTCCCCGGCAATCGTCAGGAAGTCTCTGGGGAAGATGTCATCATCTCCATTGAGCTTCCGCGACCGGGCAACTCCTCTGAATCCTCAAGTTCCTCTTCGGGATCTTCGAGCTCTTCACCGAGCAAGGCACCGAGCGACAGGCTTGATGGCGACGATGACGATCCGTTGCGTTCCGGCGGTACCACCCTTGGACGAATTGCAGCCAATAACGGCTCGAATGACTCCATCCCGGGTGCGGCAGACTGGGTTGCTGGATACCTCTCGCGCAATAAGACCGACGAGGACCACTCCCACGAGGTAAGCCCCTCGAGCTCCTCAAGCTCGGTATCGGCTTCGAAGTCGCCTAGCTCCTCCACCTCGGCTAGCGCCAGCCGCTCCGCAAAGAGCGTGGCAAAGGCTGACGGCGCGAACGCCGCCCAGGAGCAGGCCGTGAAGAATGCGGACGCGGACGATTCCGGACTTTCCGGCATTGCACCGCTGATCCTCTTCTCACTCATCGGTCTGGTGCTGATTGCTCTGGCAATCCGCTACTTCAGCCGCGGAGCATAAGGCAAACATAACGCGTAAGAATACGCGATAATAGAGGATGTGAATCCTCAGACTTTTAGCGAAACGCGGGACAACCCCATGCGAGAGACACCTCTCTCAAAGCTGGGGGAGTCCCGCGTTCTGCGCGCTTTCATGCCGATTATCAACGCCCACAACGAGCAGGTTGCCGCTGCAGCACGCCAGGCGGGGCGCATCGAACCCCTCGAGGTGGGCCCCGGCGACGACTGTGCCGTTCTCGCCGAGCCCGCGCCCGGTCAGCGTACCGTGGTCACCACCGACACTCTCGTTGAGGACCAAGACTTTATGAACCTCTGGCCCGGCGGTATCGCACGGGCGGGCGAAGACGGTGAGTTCAATCTGGAACCCGCCCGCAGTAGCGGCTACGATGTGGGGCGCAAAGCCGCGACCCAGAACCTCGCCGACGTTGCCGCTATGGGTGCGCGCCCGGCGAGCCTCTTCATCTCCTTGAGCCTGCCCGGTAGCACTCCTTACGGCTGGATTGACGGCTTCGCCCACGGCATTGTGGACGGAATCAACGCCTGCGGAGCCACCGAATGCGTGATTGGCGGCGGCGATATTGGCGACTCCACCGAAATGTCGGTGACCGTTACCGCCCTCGGCTACACGGACCGCGCCGTGCTACGCTCCGGCGCGCGCCCCGGTGACACTATCGCCCTGGCGGGGCGTACCGCCTGGTCCGATGCCGGTCTGCGCCTGCTACTCAACCCGCTCTCCCTGCCCGCCACGGCACTGTTGCGTGCCATCGCCGCAGGCCAGGAAGTCGAAGCGGCGCTGGATGCGGTGGGACAGGCGTGGGCTCAGAAGCAGATTGAAAAGCAGGGCGAGGGATCGGCTGTTGCTCTTCCCGAGGGGCTCATCGAGCTCGCCCGCACCCTCACCCCCGAAGATGCCGCGCACATGATTGCGGTCTGCGAGCGCGCCGTCGAATCACAGCACCACCCGGTCAGCCCCATCCCCGCCGGTGAGGTGGCACGCCAGCATAAGGCAAGCTCCATGCTGGATCTTTCCGACGGACTCGTCAAGGACGCCGGGCGAGTTGCCGCCGCCTCCGGGGTGCAGATGCGCCTCGACCGCGCCGCCGTGGATGCTTTCGCCGAGCCGCTGCTACCGTTGGCGCGCCTGCTGCTGGCGATTGGTGAGCGCAACGAGGCGGGGGAGAGCCCCGCATCCCTGGCGCGCACCTTCGTGCTGGTTGGCGGGGAAGACCACGGTCTGCTGGCGACCTTCCCCGGTGAGGTGCCCGAAGAGTTCGTGCCCCTGGGCACCTGCGTTGCGGATGCCCCGGAGCGCGGTCTGAGCGCCGAACTCTACGGTGCCGAGCGCCGCCACAATGCGGTGACCGGCGCGGTGGTCGTGATGGACGGCCGCTCCCTGGACGGCATGGGCTGGGAACACTACGGGGCTTCCGCGTAGGAGCTTCACCGAGTGCCGCGAGGTGCGTGCGGTTTATATGTTTAGTCCGTGCTTTCAGCCCGCGGGATAGACGACGGACAATACCGTACATTTAACCGAAATTGCCTAGAATAGAAGTACGAAATAGGCTGGATCCCGCCCGTGCCGCGGGCGCTGAGAAATCAGTCGGGAACTAACCGGGAAATCAGTCGGGAACTAGCCACAAACTCAGCCGAGAACCGCGCGAAACTGACGAAACCGACGAGGAGGGTAGCGTGAACGCAGAACAGAACCAGCGCACCGAAGAACGCGAAATTTACCGCCGCGCCTGCGTGCGCGCCTACCGCTTCGGCGTAGCGTGGTCCACCGCCGCCCGTACCACCATCGAACGCTACCGCGAGGCGCTCAACGAACTCAACGGGTTCCCCGTGCCCGATAAGGACACCGGCTCCAATATCGCCCACACCCTGCTGACCCTGACCGAAGAGTTTGAGCGGGGCATGGAACAGGTTCTGCCCAGTGAGGATCTGCCCCGTAAGGTTCTGCCCAGCGAGGTTCTTCCCGCCGGCAAAAATCCTGGCGGGGAGGGCGCGTGCGTGCCCGAGGCGGCGGGCGCCTCCGAAGAGGAAACCCTCGCCCACCTGTGGATTCAGCTGGGCGGCATCTATGAGCACGCGATTATGCGCGCATCCCGCGTGGCGCGCGGCAACTCCGGTACTCTGCTCTGCGCTTGGGCGCTGGAGGCGGTGCGTAGCTACTGGTTCCTGCCCGGAAACCTCGCCCAGGAGCTCGGCGACGCAGGCGATGAGCTGCCGCTCGTGCGCGCTATGGAAGCAGACTACGAACGTGTGCTGGCTGGCGGTTCCCTGCCGAAGCACCGCGAAGTGAAGCTGGAGTACGCCCACGCTGAGGCGCGCGCGATGGCGTTCGCGGCTGAGCGTATTCGCGCCAGCGTGGGGGAGCAGATGGTGCCCTCCACGATGCTGTCGGTTATGGTGGAGCTCGCCCGCCTGGACGCACACTATGATGCATCGCAGGACGCAGAAGTTGCCGATGAGGTGCTGAAAGAGCGTCGACGTGCGCTGATGCGTGCCGCGCTGGAACGCACCGCGCAGTTCCCGCCCTCGCCCGAGCTTGCCGGTTTCGTGGATGCCGGCGCGCTCGGCTTCTACCTTGCCGTGGTGCACTCCAACCCGCGTTGGGAAGGTGCGACCCTGAACGAGGCGCAGGTGGAGTCCATGCTGCGTGCCCCCTCTGCCGATGTGACTTCTGTAGCCGGTTCTGCGGCACGAGTGGGTTCTGAACAGGCGGGCGCTGAACCTGCCGAGCACGCAGAACACGCGGAGCAGAGCGGCTGGGAGCTCATGGGTACGCTGACCTGCGAGCCCCTCGCCCTGGCGCAGCTACGCCCGGAGCTTGAAGCCATAGGTGACAGCCTGCTCATTACGCCCCTGGACATGGCGGCGGGGCTCTGGGCACTGCACGTGCACGTGCCCGACATCGACCCCGCCCGCGAGCTGATTATGGGCTACGGTCAGTGGTCGGATGAGCGTATTTCCTCCCTGGTGGATGGTCGTCACGCCGACCACGCGTGCGGTGCGGAGGGCGGAGCATGAGCCCCGCCCGACGTTCCGTGAACCCGCAGCAGGAAGCCCTGGACTTGGGTCTTCCTGAGCCTGCTCCGGTCAAAACTAAGCCGACAAATAAGCCCGCGAAAGCTGAGGCAGCGCAGAGTGAGCCCGTAGATTCTGAGTCCGTAGATTCAACGGTTGTGGAGCCTGCCCGTGCCGGTTCTGCGACCCGTGCTGATTCCGCGACCCGAGCTCGGCAACGGAAAAAGGATGCGCCGCTACTGAGCGATGAACAGCTCCGCACCACCGCCGAGCTGACCGTGCGCGATCTTGCCGCCTACGCCCGGGGCAAGGCGAGCCGCGCCGAGCTGAGCGAACGCGCGGCACAGCGCGCCAGCGCACCCTACCGTAAGGCGCTCAAGACGCTCAAACATTCGCTGGGTCCCGCCGCGCACACCATGACCGACGACGCTCTCTACGAGCTGGTCGATATTGCGTTGGCGGCACGGCAGGCAACGCAACCGGATTTAAAACAGCCGGAAGTACATCAGCCGGGGGAACCTGCACGGAAAGCACCCGCCCGGAAGAAGCCGGCTCAGAAGAAGCTGGCTCAGAAGGAACTAACTCAGAACGAACCGATCCCGCAGGAGAGCGAAACTGCCGCGCGGGATATTTCGGCGCGCCCGCAAAAGGTAACGAAGGCAAGCGAAAAGGGCGAGCAGAAGCCTGCGCCGAAGAAGAGCGCGCCCGAGGCGGAAGCTGAAAAGCCTGCGCCCAAAAAGGCTGTAGCGAAGAAGACTGCGCCCGCAGAGAAAGCTCCCGCTTCCAAAGCCTCGGTATCGAAAACCGCAGCGCCGAAAACCCCTGCAAAGCCGAAAACTGCGCCGAAGAAGACTGCTCCTGCGAAGAAAACAACCGCTGCGAAGGTTGCGGCTGAGAAGCCCGCATCAGCCGCCGCGGAGGCTAAGAGCCGTGCCCTGGCGCGCTACGCCTCCGAAGACCGCATCGAAAACGCGCCGCTCAAAAAGTACCTTCCCGCACCCAGCGCCAAGGCAATCGCCACGCACCTGGACCTGCACACCGTCGGGGAGATGCTCGAATACTTCCCGCGCAAATACCTGCCGCGCGGCGAGCTCAGCTCCTTCGCCGAACTCGTTGAAGGCCAGGACGTCACCATCATCGCCCGCGTGGTGCACGTGAGCACTCGAACCATGGCGGCGCGCCGCGGCAAAATCACGGAAGTGACCATCACCGACCGGCTCTCCGACGCCACCGGGCAGGACGCACCCGCAGGTTTTGGGGCTGCCGGTTTTGGGGCTGGCGGTCCTGTATCCGTGGTGCCCGGGCGCGCTAACCGCCCCGGCGCATCCAGCGTATCCAGAGTATCCGGCGTGCCCGCGCAGAGCTGGCAGGCGACCGGGATGCACAACCCGCGCATTAATGCGCTCGCTAACTCCACGCAGAACCCAGCTGCCCAGAACCCGGCACAGGGCAGGGGAGCGCAACCCGCCTCCTACAGCGGCTACGCAGATAGCTACGGCCAAGATTCGTTCGCGCAGGACAGTTTTGCGCAGGATAGTTTCGCGCAGGGAGGCCTCTTTGGCGTGCCCGCGCCCAGTATGACGAACCCCGGCGCGGGCGTGCTCATTGGCTCGCAGATGAAGCTTTCCTTCTTCAACGCTTGGACCGCCGCCCGGGAAATCCGCGAGGGTGAAACCATGATGTTCTCCGGCAGGGTCGGCATCTACCGCGGCGAGTACACGCTCACCAACCCGCACTACGCCCTGCTCTCGAAGGACGCCTCCGGCGCGGACGTCACCGACGCCGCCACCGCCCCCGTGCCCGTCTACCGCGCCCCCGTGAAGCTGCCCACCGACCGCATTAGCGGCTACATGGCGCAGCTACTCGAAAAGGTGCCGCTCAAAGAATTTGAAGACCCGGTACCCTACACGATTCGTCGCGCCCGCAAGGTGCCGTCCCTGGAGTGGACGTACCGCGCCCTGCACACCCCCGACTCGGAGGACACTTGGCGTGCCGCGCAGGCGCAGATGCGTTACCGCGAGGCGTTCGTGCTGCAGAGCGCGCTCGCCCGCCTGCATTCAGTGCGTGCCGCGCACCTGACCCAGCCGCGCCCCGCCGTGGAGGGTGGACTCGCCGATCAGCTGCTTGAGGTTCTGCCCTACGAGCTGACTGAGGGGCAGCAGAAGGTGGGCGCTGAGATTGCCGCGGATTTGTCGAGCGAATCGCCCATGAACCGCCTGCTGCAAGGTGATGTGGGTTCCGGTAAGACCGTGGTGGCTCTGCGCGCCATGCTGCAGGTTGCCGATGCGGGCGGCCAGTCCGCGATGCTCGCCCCGACCGAGGTGCTTGCCGAGCAGCATTTGCGTTCGGTGCTGGACATTCTGGGGGATATGGCGGCGCCCGAAGGCTCTGACGCTGACGGTCCTGCTGATGCTGACGGCTCGATTGACGGCGGGGAAGAATCCGGCCGTGTGCGCGCGCGCCTGCTGACCGCCTCCATGGGCACCCGCGCCAAGCGCAAGGTACTGCAGGAACTCGCCGACGGCACCGCCCAGATTGTGATTGGCACCCACGCCCTGCTTTCCGACGAGGTGAGCTTCCACGATTTGGGTCTGGTCGTCGTGGACGAGCAGCACCGTTTCGGCGTGGAGCAGCGTGATGGCCTGCGCGGCACCGACGGTGCCCTGCCGCACCGCCTGGTCATGACCGCAACGCCCATTCCGCGTACCGTCGCCATGACCGTGTTCGGTGACCTGGATGTGTCCGTGCTCGACACCCTGCCCGCCGGTCGACAGAAAATCTCGACCCACGTGGTGCCCCTCGCCGAGAAGCCCGCCTGGGCGTCCCGCCTGTGGAGGCGCGCTCGCGAAGAAATCGACGCGGGCCACCAGGTGTATGTTGTCGTACCCAAAATCGGGGAGGACGGCGACAGCCTGGAGGAGGGCACCGCGTTCTTTGGCGCATCCAGCCTGAACGGTGCTGGAACCGGCGCGGGCAACTCAGCCCAGGGCTATTTCGGCCAGGGCGGTAGCGCCAGTAGCGACGGCAAGGTTCAGCTGACCTCGGTCGCCTCAATGTACTCCTACCTGAGTGCCGAGGACGCCCTCGTCGGCGTGCGTATCGGCACCCTGCACGGCCGCATGGACCCGGCTGAGAAGACCGCCGTCATGACCGCTTTCGAGCGCGGAGAAATTGACCTGCTCATCAGCACCACCGTCATTGAGGTGGGCGTGAACGTCCCGAACGCCACGCTCATGATCATCATGGATGCCGACCGCTTCGGCATCTCGGGCCTGCACCAGCTGCGCGGTCGTGTGGGCCGCGGCGGCTACGCGGGCACCTGCCTGCTGGTTACCCGCCAGGAGGAGGGCGGCGTGTCCCGCGAGCGCCTGGATGCGGTTGCCTCCACCACGGACGGCTTTGAGCTTTCCCGCATCGACCTGGCTCAGCGCCGTGAGGGTGATATTCTGGGTGCTGCACAATCGGGCTCGAAGAGCACCCTGCGGTTCTTGCGGGCGCTCGCCGATGCCGACATTATTGAGCGTGCCCGCGAGGATGCCCGCTCGGTGGTGGAGAAGGACCCGACGCTGGCTAAGCATCCGTCTTTGGCGCGTACGATTGACCGTGCCCTGGACGCTGACCGTGAGGCGTTCCTCGGCAGGGGATAAGCGCCTAACGGGGCAGAACGCCCTACCAGCCCCGCCCACCAACCTGCGTTGCCCACCACTCGCTGAAACCGTGACGTCAACACACCACACTAGTTAAGAGGAGAGACCTATGAGCCGTATTATTTCCGGTGCCGCCGGAGGCGTTCGCCTTGCCTCGGTTCCGGGGGATAATACTCGCCCCACCACCGACCGGGTGAAGGAATCCCTCTTCTCGAAGCTGGAGAGCTACGACATTATTCGTGGCGCCCGCGTGCTGGACGCCTTTGGCGGCTCGGGCGCGCTGGGCTGCGAGGCGCTCTCGCGCGGTGCCGCCTCCGTGACGCTACTGGACACGTACCCGAAGGCTGTTGCGGTGATTCGCAAGAACGTTGCCGCGGTGGAGAAAGCAATGGGTCGCACCGGCACCGGCTCTGCGGCGCGCGTGCAGCAGTCTCAGGCGCTGACCTACGTGAAGTCCGCCTCCGGTCCGTGGGACCTGGTGTTTGTTGACCCGCCCTACGCCATGCCGAACGAGCAGGTCAGCGAGCTGCTGGAGGCGCTCACCCCCAAGCTCGCCGAGGGTGCCGTGGTCGTGGTGGAGCGTTCTTCGCGCGATGCGGAGCCGGTGTGGGGCGAGGGCCTGTACTGTTTTTCGACCCGTCAGCACGGCGAGACGGTTCTCTACTATGTGGAGCCTGACGAGGTGGAGGAGCAGGCGGGCGACGAGTCTGGCGAGGACGCTGAAGAGCTCGCCGCCTAAAATTGCCGTCTGAGATTACCTGCTGATCTCACTGCCCAATCTTTCCGCTTCAGCCTGCGCTCGCCCGCATGCCACTAATCCGCATCCTAAATTCGCCCGCATCTACTCATTCCAACGTCTGATATTTATTTGTGAAGGGACCGCCATGATTGCCCTCTGCCCTGGATCTTTTGACCCCGTGCACCACGGCCACCTGGAAATCATTGCCCGCGCCGCTCAGCTCTTTGACGAGGTGATCGTGGGTGTGGCGCACAATAGCTCCAAGAAGTACCGTTTCTCCCTGGAGGAGCGCGTGCAGCTGGTGCGTGAGTCCCTGCAGGAGCTCGGCATTGAGGGCGTGAGCGTGGAGCCGATTCCGCCGGGCGTGCTGCTTGCCGAGTATGCGGCGGAGCGTGGCGCGAAGGTGCTGGTGAAGGGTCTACGTTCGGCGACGGACTACAGCTATGAGGCTCCGATGGCGAGCATGAACCGTCACCTGGCGCAGGTTGAGACGGTGTTCTTGGCGGGTGAGGACCGCTACGGGGCGGTGTCCTCGACCATTATTCGCGAGGTGGCTTCGCTGGGCGGTGACGTGACCCCCTTCGTGCCGGAGGCGGTCGCCCGCGCGCTGAAAAACGCCTAGAAAAATGCCTCATCAACCCGGGCGCACGCCACCGGGCGCGCACCCATCCGACACGCCCGACATGACCACCGGCAGGGCTCCGGCAGAATAACTCGCACCGCCGACCGGGCATTTAAGTCCCCCAGCAGTAGCCCCGACCGACCAATTAAATGCCGCGCGGCGCCTCCTTAAGGGGATATTTAAGAGGTGAGCGCCACTTAAAGAGATTTAAAAGGCGCTTAATCTTGATTAACGGTGCGAATGACCCCTAAAATGGGACTTTGGTTTATACATTTCGTAAGGAGAAACGCCATTTCACGTGCAGACGCATCGCCGCTGGTGGTATCGGTTACTAACCTGATTCACCGCCCCGGCACCATGGAAACTCTCACTGAGGTTCTGCCCGCACCGGCAGACCTGGGTAACACGCTCATCGGCGTGGAAGAGGGTTCGGATATTGACCTCGATATTCGTATGGAGTCTGTTGTTGATGGTATCCTAGTTACCGGCTCCGTCGTTGTGGATGTACACGGCGAGTGTAGCCTCTGCTTGGATCCGATTGATTACGAGATGTCGGCCAATATTCAAGAGCTTTTCGTCTTTGAGAAGGCCCCGGCTGGCGGCCCCGAAGATGAAGTAGATGAGCAGTACGCCGTTGAGGATGATTCCATCGACCTTGAACCGGCTCTGCGGGACGCAGTAATCCTTCAACTGCCGTTCCAGCCTGTTTGTAGGGACACCTGCCAGGGTCTGTGCGCCGATTGCGGTGCGCGCCTGGAGGATGACCCCGGGCATCATCACGAGGTGTTGGATCCGCGCTGGTCGGCCCTACAGGGCCTGCTCGGTGCAGATACCGAAAACTAAATTGTTGTTACTAGAGATTGTGAGATAGCTGTGGCTGTTCCCAAGCGCAAGATGTCCCGCGCTAACACCCGCGCACGCCGTTCCCAGTGGAAGGCATCCGTGCCCCAGCTGGTTAAGACCGTTGAAAACGGTCGCGTGACCTACAGCCTGCCCCACCAGGCAAAGGTTGTAACCGATGCTGCAGGCAACGCCCTGTTCCTGGAGTACAAGGGCCGTAAGGTTGCAGACGCCTAAGAAGCGGTGAATCCTTATGACTGAATTTCCTAGTGTTGATACTAGGGAGTTGCGTAAACGTCTCGGAGTCGATATCGACGCCGAGACGTTTTTGCTATCCCTAACCCACCGCTCCTACGCCTTCGAGAACCCCGGAGTGGAGCATAACGAGCGCCTGGAGTTCCTGGGCGATTCGGTGCTTTCCCTGGCGATCGCTGAAGAAGTGTACCGACGCTACCCCGAGCTGCCCGAGGGTGAGCTCGTGAAGCTGCACCACGTGGTGGTGTCTACGGTGGCGTTGGCGAAGGTGGCACGCGACCTGGATCTGGGCAGGTACATCCTGCTCGGTAAGGGCGAGATTCACACCGGCGGCGCCGATAAGGACTCAATCCTTGCTGACACCATGGAAGCGATTTTTGGCCTGACCTACTTGGAGTGCGGTCGCGAGGCGGCTCGTGACCTGGTGCTGCGCCTGATTGCCCCGCTGCTTGACGATGAGAAGGTCCTGAACTCTGGACGCGATTGGAAGACCGAGCTGCTGAACCTCGCCACCGCCCGCGGCTGGGGAGATGTGCGCTACGAGGTCACCGGCGAGGGCCCCGATCACGCGCGCGTGTACACTGCGGTCGCTATTGTGGCAAACCAGCAGGCAGGTACCGGTGTGGGTCCGAGCAAGAAGGAGGCGGAGCGCCTTGCCGCTGAGCAGGCGTACCGCGTTCTGGTTTAGGCCCGCCGCATTACCCGCGGGCCGTTGAAGGGAGAGAACCCATGCCCGAACTGCCCGAAGTAGAAACCGTCCGTGCGGGTATTGCCGACCATTCGCTGAGCCGCCCCGTGCGGTCGGTGCGCGTGGTCGATGCCCGTTCGCTACGCAGGCACCTGCCCGGTCCCGCCCACTTCGAGGCGGCACTCACCGGCAGGGTGCTGCGCGGTGCCTACCGTCGCGGCAAGTATCTGTGGCTGACCCTAAGCGAGCCGGACGGCACGCTTGCCGATGAGGCACTCGTGGTGCATCTGGGCATGAGCGGTCAGCTGCTCGTGCGCGATGAGCCGGGTGAAGCTTCGGAGAGCGATTCGGCCAGCGAGGCGGAGGCTCGCGCGGCGTTTGATGCGGAGCCACGGCACCTACGCGTGGCGCTGGAACTGGGACCATCAGGAGCTACCAGCGGCGCGGTGGGTGCAGGTCAGCGGTTGCTCTTCGTGGATCAGCGCATTTTCGGCGGCATGTTCCTCAGCCCGCTTGTACCGGACGTACCCGCGGCGGCGGGTGAAGCATCGCTGGGCGAAGTACCCGAGCGCTTTCTGGTACCCGAGGCGGTCAAGCACATTGCCCGCGACCCGCTGGACGAATTCTTCGACCCCGCGGCGGTGCGCCGCAAGTTCCTGCGCACCTCCAGCGGCATTAAGAAGGTGCTACTGGACCAGTCGGTGATCTCCGGCGTGGGCAATATCTACGCCGACGAGGCGCTGTGGCGTGCGCGGCTGCACTACGCGAAGCCCGCACGCACCCTCAGCGCCGCCCAAACCCGTGAACTGCTGGAGGCGGTCACGCAGGTGCTGCGCGAGTCCCTGGCGGCTGGCGGCACGAGCTTCGATGCCCTGTACGTGAACGTGCTGGGCGAGTCTGGCTACTTTGAGCGCTCGCTGAACGCCTACGGTCGTGCCGGGGAGCCCTGCCACCGTTGTGCGGAGGCGGGCCGCACCTCCCTGATGGTGCGCGAGCCGTTTCAGAACCGCTCATCCTACCGTTGCCCGCACTGCCAGCGGGCGCCGCGCTCCCGCTAGGTAAAAGCGCGGGCTAGGTAAAAGCTCCATAAAGCATCACGCTAGATAGACGCTCCGGCGCAAAAATGACGGCGTAGCTACGTTCCTCCCGTACGGGGGATGTAGCTACGCCGTCATTCGTTTAAACCTCAGTTGTATAAACCGGGGGTGGGGGGAGTCAACCCGAAAGCCACCCCGATAAGAAGCAACTGGCGGCTGTACCTATCGCTTGTACCTGTCCCCGTAGAACAAGCCCAGACGCTCGTAGCCTTCCTCAATCGATACGGCGGGCTCCCACTGCAGAAGCTCACGGGTGCGGCGCTGATCAAACCAGTGCGCGGTCGACAGCTGCTCGGCGAGGAACTCCGTCATCGGCGGCTCATCGCCGGCGGTCACGTTCTTCGGCAGATGCTCCCACACGCGCTCAATGACCTTACCAGCCAGAGCCGCAACCTTCGCCGGAACCGAGAAGCGCGGGGCGGGAACGCCCACCGCTTCACAGAAACCACCGAGCAGCTCGGCGATAGTGCGCGGCTGACCGTTCGTGACCACCAGCGCCTTGCCCGCAAAAGCGTCGAGGCGCTGATAGCCGCGCACCACGGCGTCCGCGGCGTTATCAATGTAGAGCGTGTCAATCAGGCCCGTACCGCCGGAGAGCAGCGGCAGGCGGCCCGCGGCGGAACGCTCCAGAATGCGCTCGACCAGCTGGGTATCGCCCGGGCCCCACATCAGGTGAGGACGCAACGCACCCACACACAAAACCCCGCCACCGGGCAGGCGAGTGCCGTTCGCCTCCAGCGCCAGCAGCTCAGCGGCAGCCTTCGAACGCGCATAGTTACCGCGCGCATGCTCCGGGGACGCCACGCCGGCACCATCACCCACAATCGCCGCACCGGCATGAGCCACCGACGGCGAGGAAATGTACAGGAAAGAACCCACCGAATGGTTCAGCGCCGCCTGCAACAGGGTGCGGGTGCCCTTAATATTGATGCGCTCATAATCAGCCCACTCGCCGCTAACCGAAACCTTCGCCGCGGCATGCACCACGCCGTTCACGCCGGTCATCGCCAGATCCACAGCCTGCGCGTTCGTAATATCGCCGCGCACCTGCTCAAAACGGGGGCGAATCGAATCGGGCAGAAGCGCCGCAATACCCGAATCACCACGCTGAAAAACGCGCACATCATAGCCGGCACGCAACAACGCCAGAACGCTCTCACGACCCAGCAGACCGCTCGCACCGGTAAAGAGGATGCGCTCGCCAATACGCGGCGCGAAGTCGGGCTCCTCAACCGGGCGCAACGAACGAGGGGCGGGGTCGGTGTAGCGTGCCGCCAGCGGCTGCGCCGGCTTGCGGAACCGCGCCGTCGGGGAGGTCACCGCATTCGCAGTCGACAGGCGGTGTCCAGATAGGCGGGGCGCAGACAAGCGGGGTGCGGACTCGTGGGAAGAGGACTCACGCGAAGAATGAGGGGACATCATACTCCTTAGACATAGGGACCCGGCAGGCGCTTACGCCCCCGCAAGGACCTTTGACGCCCACTCACCCAGGGCGGGGCGGTCAATCTTCGAATTATGGCGAATATCGGTCGGATGCTCGTGCACCACCAGCACTGCGGCAAGCTCCACGCCGGTATCCTCGGCAACCTTCTGACGCACCAGCTGCGACAGCTCGAAGGGTGCCACACCCTCCGCAATGGGGAAGCGGCGAGCGCCGGGCACGCGATCGAGCAGGGCACGCTTGAACGAGGATGCCGACTGGCGCGCCTCCAAAGCGGCAGTATTTGCGGACGCCTCAATGACCAGCACCGGGGCGGCAGTACCGGCAGGGCCCACTGCCACCAGGGCGGCGCGGCGCACCTCGGGCAGGGACTCGGCGGACTGCTCAGCCGCAACCGGGGTCAGCACACCCTGCGAAGTCAGCAGCACGTGCGCGAGGCGCCCCTCAACCCACAGGCGACCCGAAGCGTCCAAGTGGCCGACGTCACCGGTGTGATGCCAACCCGGAGTGCTAATGGACTGCTCCTCAGTCACCCACAGGGTGTCGTAGCGGTCCTTCACATGCGGTGCCGAGACCAGAATCTCACCGGTCACACCCGGCTCATGGGTCAGCTCATCCGCCACCGAACCGTCCTGCAGCAGAGGCGCAATAGCCACCGCCGCACCGTACACCGCGAAACCAACGCACACGCCGTCACGGGCGAACGGGTCAAGCACCTCACCGGCAGCATTCGGGGTGCCCTCAGCAATCGCCTGGCGAATCATCTCGAAAGACACATCGGTCACCGGCAGACCCTCGGTCATGCCGTACGGGGTGTGCAGGGAGGCGTTCGGCACCAGGGCGGAGAGCGCCTCCAGCAGCGGCACGGGAATCGGCGCGCCAGCACTCAGAACCGTCTGAACCTTAGCCAACGCCGCACGCTGCTCAGCGTTCAGCTCGTCGGCGGTCGCCACCACATTCACCAGGGCGGCGGGGGAAGCAAACACGACCGACGCATCAATAGCCGCCGCAGCCGACGCCAATGCCGAAGCCGTCAGGGTCTTCGGACGGGTCACATCCATCGTCGGGGTCACGCTGGTAGCACCCAGTGCCGGGCCCAACAGTGCAAACGGCGCGAAGCCAGCCACCAGACCGCTACCGGGCGCAAAACCGTACGTATTCGCAATGGCATCGCGCATACCCGCCAGCTGACGCTGCGTGTACACCACACCCTTAGCCGGGCCGGTCGAACCGGAGGTGTACAGCACCGCCGCATCAGCATCCGGCACGGGGGAGGGGAACTCCACCACGGTCGGGGTGGGCACCGGCGCACCCGGAGTACTGTCAGCGGCGGGCGCGGTAAACACCGAACCGGCAACGCCCAACAGCTTCTCCTGCACCGAACCCAGCGGCTCCACAGAAATACGCACACCCGGCCACAGCAGGGTACGGGCGGCACTGAGCGCGGCGGGAATACCCACCAGGAAGCTCGGGTTAGCGCCCTTCAACGCGCGAGTCAGACCCGGAATACCCAGACCGGTATCAGCCACCACAATAACAGCGCCCAGCTTCATGCAGGCGTAAATCAGGGTGGTCAGGCGGGCACCCGGAGGCACCATCAGGTTCACGCGGTCGCCCGGACGCACACCCAGAGCATGCAGGCGGGTCGCGGCGGCGTTGACCTGCTGGTTCAGCTCAGCCCAGGTCAGGGTCACAGAAACGGAGGTGCCGTCGCCCTTGGGGTCCATATCCACCACGGCGGTGGAGGCGTCGTTGGCGCGTTCAGTCAGGGCAGCGAGCATGGGGCGGAACGCCGCGGGAACAGCGCCCTCAGCGCCTTCAGCACCCTCAGTGGTAGCGCCCTCGCCGGCAGCAAGACCGTGGCGGCGCGCGCGGGCGGCACGATGCTCCGCCTCAACGTTGTGCGGGGGCACCAGAGCGCCATCCTCCCTTGTGCCGAAAGTCTGCGCAAGCCACGAAATCATGGGGGAGGCAATATCGTAATCCTCAATGACCAGGTGCGAGGCCTTCTCGTAGCGGTGCACCTTCGCCTGCGGCATGCGCTCCATCAGGTCGAACAGGTATCGGCGCTGGAACACCGGGTCCTTCGTGCCCCACTGGAAGAACGCGGGCACGTCCAGGTCACGGATCTGCTCGGCAATACGCTGCATCGGCGTATAGGAAGGAATGTCGGTGCCGGTCGGAATATCGCCCACAAAATTACGCACACCCTCACGCCACGCCGAATGAGCGTACGGCGCGCGGTAGGTGCGGTAAATCGCCTCGTTCAGAGGGCTCGGGTACAGGCGCTTGGGCTGCTGACCTACCGGCTGCGGCAGGGCACCATCAAGCGCCCCGGCACCGGCAGAACCCGGCGCGGGCAGGCGGCCCTCATTCTGAGCCAAACCCAAGGTCACATCAATAAATGCGGTCGAATCGTGAGTACCCCACTCGTGCACTCCCAACGCCAGGCGCAGGGCGGCAGGGATATTCTCAATGCCGTCATGGTAGACCGCGGTGTTCGTCAGCATCACGCCCGAAAGAATCTCGCGATGCTCCAGCGCCCAACCAAAGGACACCAAGCCACCCCAGTCATGGGCGAGGGTCACGACCGGCTTATCGGTCTCATCCAGGCCGAGCGCCTTCGTGAAATCACCCAGGTCAGCGATACGGTCGGTCAGGGAGCGGCGCTCACCCTCCAAATCCAGGTGGGTGCGCTCCGAATAACCCATATCAATCTGATCAACCGCAACCACACGCCACGGGGCGCGCTCATTCACGCCCGCATCCAGCACGGTACGCCACAGGTACGACCAGGTCGGGTTACCGTGCACGCACAGGATCGTGCCAATCGGCTCCAAACCCTGCTCGACCAGCACCGGAAGGTTATCCAGGTAGTGCCAGCGGCGCGCGCCAGCCTGCTGCGCCCGCTGCTCAATGGGGGCGGAGGTGGGCACCTCCAGAAGGTGGGAGTAGCGCGGGTTCACGCCCGCCCATTCCTCCGGGTTATACGGGGGCTGAGCCTTAGGGAAGTTCAAATGGCGCATGCTGGGGGAATCCTTCCGGATCGAATCGGTGAATGTCTACCGCAAAAGCTAACGGGTTACCACTGAATTTCAAGCAGGGCAGTGTTCAGGCCGGAACCCACACCCATGCACAGAATACGGTCGCCCTCCGTGTAGGTCGGCGCGCACTCGGCGAGAGTCATCGGCAGAGCCGCCGCAGCCACATTGCCCCACTTCGGGAAGGTCAAGGGGATGCGCTCACGCTCAATACCGACCGCCTCAATAATGGCGTTCGTGTGGGCGTTAGAAATCTGATGGGTCACGTAGGAGGTCATATCGTTCCACTCCCAGCCGTCCTGATGCGCCTGCTCCCACGCCTGCGCCACCAGCTCCAGGCCGTGCTTGAGCAGGCCCTCGGCGTCAGTGTTCATGCCCTGATCCGCCTCGCCACCAATGCACAGGTTACGGTGCTCAGTGCCCGCGCGGGACACCGAACCGACGATGCGGTGACCCTCCGGGTGGCGGTCAGCACGGCCAATCACAGCCGCCGCCGCGCCCGAACCGAGGGTCAGGGTCGCAAACTGAGCCAGCACATCCTCGCGGGTCGAATCGGGGTTGTTCAGGATGCGCACCGCGGTACGGTGCCACGGGGAGGGGTCCTCGCCAGCGACAATCAGAGCGTAGTCGATAGCGCCCGCATCAATCATGGTGGAGGCGACAGTCATCGCGTTCACAAAGCCCAGGCAGGCGTTCGTAATATCGAAGTTCAGGGCGTGACGCGGCAGCTCCAGACGGTCGTGCACACCCACCGAAACGGCGGGCTCAAAGTTATCGCGAGTCACCGAAGCGTTAATCAGCAGGCCAATCTGGGAGCGGTCAATACCCGCCTGCTCGATAGCCTTCTCGGCTGCGGCAACAACGCCGTCCTCGAAGGTCTGGCCCTCAGCCCAACCGCGGCGAGTGCTAATACCGGCAAGACGCTCCAGCAGGCCCTTCGGCATGCGCAGACGCTTGTAGGTTTGGGCCAGCTGCTCATCGAAGTAGTCGCTCGTGACGACCTCCGGAGGCAGCTCATGGGTAATAGACAGCAGAGCTGCGTTAGCGTGGCGAATGTCAGAGTTTGTGCCGACCTTATCGGCGGATGCATTCATCAATGGTGTGGCCCTTGTAAATAGAAGTCAGTGGGATACAAAGACGGCGGGGATGCGCACAGCGGCCCCGCAGAATTCGTGATGCTCATTCCAATCTACCGCACCGACCGGGCGAACCCGTATCCGTAGACCCAATATGAACGCGCCCGTTCACCCCGCGCGTAAGATGATGCACAATGAGGAACTTTGAACCCCCTTCACCCCGTGCACGTTCATGCCGCCCGCCCGCCGCACCGCGTACACTAGAGGGATGCCGCCACGCACCACAGAACGTGCCCGGCACACACCAGTTCTTCTGCAGAAAGGCCCCTTGTGCACCTGATGTCGCTGACCCTGCGCGGGTTCAAGTCTTTCGCCTCTGCCACCACTTTTGAGTTCACCCCCGGCATTAACGCGGTGGTTGGACCCAACGGCTCCGGCAAGTCCAATGTGCTGGATGCGCTCGCCTGGGTCATGGGTGAGCAGGGCGCTAAGAGCCTGCGCGGCGGCAGCATGAAGGACGTTATCTTCGCGGGCTCCGGCGAGGCTGGTTCGGGCGACGGCGCCCAGCGTGCACCCCTGGGTCGCGCCAAAGTCACCCTGACTTTCGATAATTCTGACGGCACCCTCAGCATTCCCGCTGATCGGGTGCAGATTTCGCGCACCATGTTCCGCTCCGGCGGTAGCGAGTACGAGATTAACGGCTCCCCGGCGCGCCTTGCCGACATTCAGGACCTGCTCTCGGAGGCGGGTCTGGGTCAGCAGATGCACGTGCTTGTCGGCCAGGGGCAGCTGGATGCGGTCCTGCACGCCACCGCGCAGCAGCGCCGCGACATGATTGAGCAGGCGGCGGGCGTGGTCAAGTACCGCCGCCGCCAGGAGAAGACCAGCCGCAAGCTGGAGTCTGTGGCATCGAACGTTACCCGCCTGAGCGACCTGGTTGCCGAGCTGGATTCGCAGCTGCAGCCGCTGAGCGAGCAGGCAGAATCCGCCGCGACTGCACGCCAGCTGCAGGCGCGCATCCGCCAGCTGGAGGCGGTACTTTTGGCTCGTCAGCTGGGTGTTCTGCAGGCTGAGCAGGCGCAGGCGCTCGCCTCCGAGGCGGAAGGTACCCGCCGCGCCGACACCCTGAAAGAACAGCTGGAGGCGGCGCGTGCAGCGTCAGCGAAGCATCAGCAGGAGCAGAACCGCCTGAACGCCGAGGTCACCGCCTGCCAGAAGGCCGTATCGACCCTGCGCGAGTCCGCCGCGCGCGTGCGCACCGTGCAGTCCATCGCCGCCGAGCGCGTGCGCACCTACCGCGTGGAGCTGACCGAGGCGACCGCCGCCGCCCGCGCCGGTTATGAACGCGCCCTGGAACTGCTGGAGGAGCGCCGCGAAGAGGCAGAACGCGCGGTGGAAAGCTACGCCAGCTTTGAGGAACGCTACGATGCGGCGCTAAAGAACGTTGAGAAGGCGGCGTCCGAGGTTGCGCAGACTGAGCGCGCCTCGGGTGAAGCGGCGCAGTCTCGTGCCCGCGCGCAGGCCCAGCTGGATGCCGCCCGCGCCGCTGCGGTGGAGGCGACCCGCGCCTACGCGGCGGCGGCCGAGCGTGCCGCAACTCTGCGTGAGGCGCTGGGCCAGAGCCTGGGCGAAGCACCCGCCGAGCCCGGCACTGAATCTGCGGAGGCGGTGTTCGACCCTGAGACCGGCGAGCTCATGGATCCTTCGAGCGAGGGCGCGAGCCTGCTGCGCGTGCTGGATGCCGTGCAGATTGACCCCGAGTATGCGCGTGCGGCTTCTGCGGCGCTGACCTCGCTGGCGACCGCGGCGTTGAGCGTGCCGGTTGAGGGCGCCGAGGTGTCGCAGCTGCGCGGTGATAAGGGGGACGAAAGCAGCGAATCTGCCGCGAAGGAACTTTCAACAGAACTGACCGAAACCACCCTGCCCGAATCCTGCGCCACCGAGCTGCGCGAGCTGGGTATCCGCCCCGCAACCGAGATGATTGAACCGCTCAACGAGGACGCCGCCGCGCTCGCCGGCATCGACGAGCACGCCCTGGCACGCGTCACCGCGGCGCTGGGTGAGCGCCTGGCGGGTGTGCTGTTCGCGCCGGATGCCGCCTCCGCAGAGCAAGCTCTGCACCTGCTCGCAGAGAATACCCTCGCAGGTCAGCGCACTATGTGGCGTATTTTTGACCCCGCAGGCACCGAGCACACCCGCTACAGCCTGCTCTACCCGGCTGAGGGTGCCAGCCCCCTGGAACTTGCCGCCGCATACCGCGCCGCCTCCCAGGTCGTGACCCGCACCCGCGCCGAACTGGACGAAGCCGAACAGGCCGTTCAGCAGGCTCAGACCGCGGCAGAATCGGCGGTCGAAGCAGAACGCGAGGCAGCGAAGGCGGCGGGCGTGGCGAGCGCCGAGCACGCCCGCGCCCGCGCCCAGGCGGAGTCCCTGGAAGCATCCGCGCAGAATATTCAGAATGAGCGCGCCCGCCTGAATGAGCGCCTCACCGCCGCGGAGGAATCCGTGGCACAGGCGCGTACCGCCTACGAGTTGGCGCGCACCCGCGAGGATTCCTACCTGGCGGGCACGGGGGAGCAGGCTCCCGCGGCGACAATTGAGCGCCGCGCCCAGCGTCTGGGTGAGGTACTTGCCGAGCAGGTGAGCGAGCGTGAGCAGCAGCTGCACGAGCTGAGCGGCGCCCTGAAGAACGCCCAGGAGGGTCTGACCGGCACGAACGAGGAGGCGCAGGATTTGCAGGCAGCGCACGCGGCGGCGCTGACCCTGCTGGCGCGCACCCAGACGGAGGCGGCACGTGTGCAGGAGCGCGTGCAGGCGCTGGCTGAGCGTGCCCGCCTGATGACCGGTTTGACCCTGGAGCAGCTGGAGGAGGAGTACTCCGAGCAGCTGCCGGTTGATGTGCCCGCTGAGGAGGCTTCCGAAAACGACGCTACCGAAACGGCATCAGAGACTACCGAAGCTTCCACCGAGAGCGTGCGCGCTCGCCTCAAGGCAACCCGCGCCGAACTGGAAGCACTGGGCGCCATTAACCCCCTGGCGCTGGAGGAGTACGAGGCGCTGTCCGAACGCCACGCCTACCTGAACCAGCAGATTGAGGATTTGAAGGCGACCCGCCGCGACCTGAACACGGTCATGGACGAGGTCAGCAGCCACATTGCGGAGGTGTTCACCGCCGCGATGGAGGACATTAACACCCACTACCGCCGCATCTTTGAGACCCTGTTCCCGGGAGGCGAGGGCCACCTGGAGCTGGACGACCCCTCCGATCCACTGAATTCGGGTGTGGAGATTCACGCACGCCCGGCGGGTAAGAAGGTTAAGCGCCTGTCGCTGCTGTCTGGCGGTGAGCGTTCGCTTGCTTCGCTGGCGCTGTTGATTGCGATTTATATGTCTCGCCCGTCGCCGTTCTACGCCCTCGATGAGGTTGAGGCGGCGCTGGATGACCGCAACCTCTCGCGCCTGCTGCAGGTGATTGGTGAGCTGGGGGAGCGTTCGCAGCTGATTGTGGTGACGCATCAGAAGCGCACGATGCAGATTGCGGAGACCCTGTACGGGGTGTCGATGCGCGGTGGCGTGTCGACGGTGCTTTCTCAGCAGATGGAGGAGCTGCGCGAGCTGCTGTAGCCCGCCGCGCCTTCCCAGCGTTTAAACCTTCCCATGCGAGCCGTCCATACCCGCGGGCGCACCCACCCCGGCGAACGTCACATGTCCTAGGAATGGTCATGTGCACTCCGGGGTACAGGTCACCGCCTGCGCCCGGGTACTATAGGGGGATATGTGCGAACACCGCCCACCTATTCGCGGTTGGCGTGGTGTTTCGCTGTGATCAGGCCTGATGCCCCGCCCTACCCACGGCGTGCATCCGGCGGCAACCATCCAGGGAAGGAATAGTGATGAGCGAGAACCTGGCAGATGCTTTCCTCAACGGCGAGTCGTTGAAGAATGCCCCCGGCCCCTATTTTGGTGAGTACGGCGGGCGGTGGATGCCCGAGTCGCTGATTGCCGCCATGGATGAGCTGGAGGCAACCTTTAACGAGGCGAAGAACGACCCCGAGTTCATTGCTGAGTTCCAGCGTCTTTCTGCTGAGTATTCGAACCGTCCGTCGCTACTGACTGAGGTTCCGAAGTTCTCTGAGCATGCTGGTGCGCGTGTGTTCCTCAAGCGTGAGGACCTGAACCACACGGGTAGCCACAAGATTAATAACGTGATTGGTCAGGCTCTGCTGGCTAAGCGTATGGGTAAGACCCGTCTGATTGCTGAGACCGGTGCGGGTCAGCACGGTGTTGCGACTGCTACCGCGGCTGCGCTCTTCGGTATGGAGTGCGTGGTCTACATGGGCGAGGAAGACACTGAGCGTCAGTCGCTGAACGTGGCTCGTATGCAGCTGCTGGGTGCGAAGGTGATTGCGGTTCAGAACGGTTCCCGCACCCTCAAGGACGCCATTAATGAGGCGCTGCGCGACTGGGTTTCGAACGTTGAGAACACCCACTACCTGCTGGGTACCGCTGCGGGTGCGCACCCGTTCCCGGCGATGGTGCGTTTCTTCCACGATGCTATCGGTGAGGAGGCGCGCGAGCAGATTCTTGCTGAGACCGGCCGCCTGCCCGATGGTATTGCTGCCTGCGTGGGTGGCGGTTCGAACGCGATTGGTCTGTTCCATGCGTTCTTGGACGATTCGTCGGTTGAGATTTACGGTTTTGAGGCTGGCGGCGACGGCGTGGAGACCGGCCGTCACGCGGCGACCATTACTCTGGGCCGCCCGGGCATGCTGCACGGCGCGATGACCTACCTGATGCAGGATGAGGACGGCCAGACCATTGAGTCCCACTCGATTTCTGCTGGTCTGGATTACCCGGGTGTGGGTCCGGAGCATTCCTACCTGTCAGATATTGGTCGCGTGACCTACGAGCCGGTGACTGACACCGAGGCGATGGACGCTCTGCGTCTGCTCTGCCGCACCGAGGGTATTATTCCGGCGATTGAGTCCTCGCACGCTCTGGCGGGTGCGTTGCGTGTGTGCCAGCGTTGGGCTGCTGAGGATCCGGAGGCGGCACGCGAGAAGACGATGATTGTCTGCCTGTCCGGCCGTGGCGATAAGGACATGGAGACCGCTCTGAAGTGGTTCGGTCTGGGTAAGGCGATTCCGTCCTCGACCCTGATGACCGGTAATAAGGAAGCTGCCGCATCCGCTGCTGCAGAAAACGCACAGGCTGAAAGTGAGGCTAAGTAATGAGCTACCAGGACGCTATTTCTCAGTCGGCACCTTTTACGGTGCTGGATGGTTCTTTCCCCGCTCCGAACGCGCAGTCGCCTCTGGCGGCTCGTCTGGCTGAGTGCGAGAAGCAGGGCCGCGCGGCGCTGATCGGCTACCTGCCGGTGGGCTTCCCGACCCTGGACGAGTCGATTGACGCGGCGATTGCTCTGGGCAATAACGGCGCGGACATTATTGAGCTGGGCGTGCCTTATTCTGATCCGGTCATGGATGGTCCGGTGATTCAGAAGGCTACCGGCGTGGCTCTGGAGAACGGTTTCAAGCTTCCTCAGCTGTTTGAAGCGGTCCGCCGCATTACCGAGGCGACCGACGCGGTGGTTGTTGTGATGACGTACTGGAACCCGGTTCTGGCGTACGGTGTGAAGAATTTTGCGCGTGATTTGGCGGCTGCCGGTGGCGCGGGCATGATTACCCCGGACCTGGTGCCTGATGAGGCGTCGGCGTGGTTTGAGGCTTCTGACGAGTACGGTCTGGATCGTATTTTCTTGGCTGCTCTGTCTTCTTCGCCGGAGCGTTTGGCGACTATTGCGAAGGCGTCGAGCGGCTTCGTGTACGCCGTGTCGGTGATGGGCGTGACCGGTGCCCGCACCTCCGTGTCGGAGGCGGCGCGCACCCTGGTTGCGGACATTAAGGCTGCCGGTGCGCCTCGTGCGTGCGTGGGTCTGGGCGTTTCGACTCGTGCCCACGTTGAGGAGATTGGCGAGTATGCGGACGGCGTGATTGTCGGTACTGCGCTAGTGAAGGCTTTGGCTTCTGGCGGTGTTGAGGCGGTGGCTAAGCTGACCCGTGAGCTGGCGGGGCGTGAAGGCTAATGTCTGATGTGCTGTCGCTGGCGAGCGTGCCGGTAGCTAACGTGCTGGCTTCGATTCCCTCTCCGAGCGTTTCGTACCTGCAGTTGGGCCCGTTCCGTGTGCATTTCTATGCCCTGTGTATTCTTGCGGGTATGGCGGTGTGCTTGTGGCTGGGTTCTCGCCGTTGGAAGGCGGCGGGTGGTACCCCTGAGCGCGTTTTTGACGTGGCGATGTGGGCTATTCCGGCGGGTATTATTGGTGCCCGCGCCTACCATGTGCTGATTACTGACCCGGGTAGCTATTTCGGTCCGAATGTTGCTGATCCGTGGGCTTTCCTGAAGATTTGGGAGGGCGGCATCGGCATTATGGGTGCCGTGTCGGTCGGTGCGTTGGGCGCCTGGTATGGTTGCCGCCGCTATGGCATGAATTTCCCTGCTTTTGCGGATGCGGTAGCGCCGGGTATTCTGCTGGCTCAGGCGTTTGGCCGCTGGGGTAACTGGTTCAACCAGGAGCTGTTCGGCAAGCCGACGACTCTGCCGTGGGGCTTGGAGATTAGCGCGTCGAGCGGTAATTTCCCGACCCAGTATCCGGCGGGTACGCTGTTCCATCCGACGTTCCTGTACGAGTCGCTGTGGAACCTGCTGGGTGTGGCGTTGCTGCTGTGGCTGGGCCGTAAGGGCGTGCTGAAGCTGGGTCAGACCCTGTGGCTGTACGTGTTCTACTACGGTGTGGGTCGCCTCTTCATTGAGATGTTCTTGCGCATTGATACCTCGGAGATGCTCTGGGGCGTTCGTATTCACGTGTGGACTGCTCTGCTGCTGGTTCTGCTGGGTGCTGCTGGTTTTGTGGTGGCTGGTCGTCGTGCTGCGGCGAAGGCTGCTGCGGGTATTGAGCCTGCACCTGCCGAGTTCGCTCCGAAGCCTGCCGCAGATGAGTCTGCAGAGGGCGCTGAGGAGAAAGCAACTGAGAAGGCATCCAAGAAGGCAGAGCCCGCGGAAGGATCTGACTCTTCTGAGTCTTCAACTAAGAGTTCCTAACTCAATCTAAATTTCATAGAAAACCGCCGGATGGGGGAGTGCCCCCGTCCGGCGGTTTTTTATGCCCGCTATTTGTGCTTGCTGTCTGCTTCTTGCTGGTGGATGTTCTCATGGTGGCATGCGCCGGGACCCTGTACGGATTTGGGCTGTTGAGAAGGCATAATAGAGGTATTGCGTGTGGCGGGCACCCGCGTAAGGGGCATGAGGCTCCGTGTAAGGAGTATGAGGCTCTTTGAGTGCCCGTCGCGTCTGCGTTTAGAAACACCCACTCAACGTACAGGATTTTTATCGTGAGCTCTTCTGCCGGCGATTCTTCGCGCCCCGTTTCTCCTTCTTCTCGTCCGGGTCTGACCCGTCGTCGTCTTGTGGCTGGTGCGGCGTGGGCTGCCCCGGTTGTTGTGGCGTCGTCGGTGATTCCGGCGTATGCGGCTTCTGATGAGGAAGGCGAGTGCACCGGACCTTACGAGGATTCGACGATGATCACTGCCGGTGACGGCGTAAAGAAGGTTGCCGTGCTGACGGTTCCTGCGGGCGCTAAGCGTATGCGTTTTACCGCTGTGGGCGGTGCCGGTGGCACGAACTACACTGTGGCTGATGCCGGTTCCGGTGCCATGGTGGAGGGTTCTATGGCTGTGCGCGGCGGCCAGACTATTACTCTGACTGCCGGTTCGGGTGGTATCGGTAATGGTGAGCTGAAGCCCGCTGAGGGCGGCGACGGCTACGGTGTGGGCGGCTCCTCGAAGGCTTCTTCGCCGGTTCCCGCGAATGTTGTTTCTGCGATTAATGCTTTGACCCGCATTTCTGGCGGTGTGACCGGTCGCGGCGGCATGAGCGCTGTGCTGTATTCGGCGTCCGGCGGTGGTTCGTCCGCTATTGAGGTGGATGGCGTGCCGATGATTGTTGCCGGCGGCGGCGGCGGTGCCGGTGTGCTGGCGTCGTATGCGACGGTTCTGCCGAACCCCGCGAATGCGGGTGCTGTGCGCCCAACTGCGCACTATTCGCTTGATAGCTCCGGTGGCGAGCACCAGTTCAGCACCGGTGGTGGCGCTGGTTCGGGTGACGGCGACGGTTCGCCCGGTTTTGTTGGTTTCACCTCGTATGAGGCGCAGTCTGAGCCGATTCTGACGGTGAACCCGGGTTCGGGTGCCGCCGGTGGTGTGGGCGGTGCTGGCGGTGAGAAGCTGAACCCGCCGACTGTTGATGGTTCGGTGATTGGTTTTTCGAGCACCTCCACCCAGAAGCTGGTGAGCACTGCGACTGCCGGTGCGGCGGGTGCGAGCGGTTTCCGCGCGAAGGGCGCCGATGGTGTGGCGAGCTATTCGTACCAGTGGGATCAGACTCCGGAGGGTACCGATAACCGCCCGTCGAACGCTGGCGAGCTGTTTAACGGCTACCAGTCTGTGGTTTCTGGAGGCGGTGGCGCCGGTTATGGCGGCGGCGGCTCCGGTGCTGCGTTGAGCGTTTCGGCTCGTGTGGTGTCGCAGAAGTGGAATAACGATTCGGCTCGTGCCCGCTATGCGGTGGGTTCGGTGCAGCTGGCTGGCGGTGGCGCTGGCGGCGGTACGTTCATGGATTCTACGGTGCGCATCATGGATCTGGGGTGGGCGTTGAACGCTCCGAATGGTCCGGGTGAGCGCGGCGCTGGCTATATTGAGGTTGCTTTCTGCTTCTAGGCAGCTAAGTCTCATCGGTTAAGAGTTCCTATAAGCCTGTAGGAATCGTATAGGTGTAGATTGAACCCTTTCTTTAGGGTGGTATGCGCCTCAAACTTAATATTTAAATTTTTTCTGAGTGCCTCCCAAACCGCTTATTTGGGAGGCATTCTCATCTTCTGTGTTGTTTCGTCATAGCGTCATATCAACCTTTGGCGGTTTAGCGCATTGGTCGGAATAGACCTTATCGAAAGATCATCCTTGCTCGTGAGAATGCCTCTATCTAACCCCTCTGTCATATTCGGGGAAGGTCCTTTAGATTGGGGGCTCCTCATTTTACGGTGGAAATGTAAAGAATACGCGCGCTCACCCCGCTAGGTTGCACAGCGCAGATTACAGATTGCGGTTTGAGCGCGACCACCGATGACTAAGGAGTTTAGATCATGTGCAAGGAAACCATGAAGGCTGTTGTTGTCCCTGAGAAGGTTGACGGTTCGGTTGTTGTCCGTGAGGTTCCCGTTCCGGCTGTCGGTCACGGCCAGGCGCTCGTGAAGATTGAGTACTCGGGCGTGTGCCACACTGACCTGCACGTGGCTTCCGGTGACTTCGGTGAGGTTCCGGGTCGTATTCTGGGCCACGAAGGCATTGGTCGTGTCGTCAAGGTCGGTGAGGGTGTTGAGTCCCTGAAGGAAGGCGATCGCGTGTCGGTGGCTTGGTTCTTCGAGGGCTGCGGCCACTGTGAGTACTGCACCTCGGGCCGTGAGACCCTGTGCCGTTCGGTGAAGAATGCAGGCTACTCGGTCGATGGCGGCATGAGTGAGTACACCCTGGTGACCGCTGATTACGCTGTGAAGGTTCCCGAGGGCCTTGACCCGGCGCAGGCTAGCTCCATTACCTGCGCTGGTGTGACCACCTACAAGGCAATCAAGGAGTCGCTGGTTCGCCCGGGTCAGTGGCTGGTTGCTTACGGCGCTGGCGGTTTGGGCAACCTGGCTGTTCAGTACGCTAAGAAGGTTTTCGGTGCCAAGGTTATCGCTGTTGACATTAACGACGACAAGCTGGCTCTGGCTCGTGAGACCGGTGCTGATCACGTCATCAACGGACGCGAGGTTGAGGACGTTCCGGCTCGTATTCGCGAGCTGACCGGCGGCGGTGCTCACGCTGCTGTGGTGACCGCGGTATCGAAGGTTGCGTTCAACCAGGCTGTCGAGTCGGTTCGTGCGGGCGGTTCCGTGGTGGCTGTTGGTCTGCCTTCGGAGATGATGGAGCTGTCCATTGTGAAGATTATTCTGGACGGCATCCGCGTGGTGGGCTCCCTGGTGGGTACCCGTCAGGATTTGGCGGAGGCGTTCCAGTTCGGTGCTGACGGCATCGTGGTTCCGGTGGTTCAGTTGCGTGAGGTTGACGAGGCACCGGCTGTCTTCGAGGAAATGGCGGCGGGTAAGATTACCGGCCGTATGGTTCTGGACTTCGCTAGCCTCTAAGCTAGCGGATGGTTCGAGGCGCCCGGTAGGGCTTCAAGGTCTCACTCGGCTGGGGTCTTGCCGGTAGTTTCGATGGTTATAGCGCCTAGGGCGCATCCCGTGTGGCGGGGGAGTAGGGGTACTCTTTCTGCTGTGCATACGACGCGGGGTGCGCCTTAGTGTTTTTAATGCGGCGTTTTAGGGCTCCGGGTTGTTGAGAGTCGTTATCGTGAGGAGCTGAAAACCTCTGTGAGTACTAGGCACCTAAACGTAATATATGTGGGAATTTATTTTTGAAATATCCGGTGGATTATCTCAAAATTCTCACTAAATTAGTTCAATATAGCATTTTGTTTGACATCTATAGGCCTCAAAATGCATACTTGTATTGTAAACATTCAACCACTGGTTGAGGCGTAATATTTGCCGAAGAGATAGGTTTCGAACGCCCCTGCACATACCCTTGAAGTAACGGGATATGACGTCTGAAGGTTTCGGCCCTCCTAGATACCGATTCCTTCTCCCGGAACGCCATACCCGGGTGAATTTCAGCATCTTCGTACCGTGCCGTTATTCACCGTTGAGTCCTTACTTCCGGTCAGGCGCCCCTCTAGACACCTTCGGGGTGAGGTCTCACAAGATTAGTGTGGGCCCCACGGACATAGTCAATGGGGACTATGTCCGCCACACTAATCCGGGGCTTTTAGGACATTGCATGACTTCGAGGCGGCACACCCGCCACGCTATAAATTTACCTGCCGGCACGGGTAACATAGCCGGGTTCTCTACTCACTCGGTAACCCACCCGCTGCAGAACGCATCTTGATTTTTGTGTTGTTCAGAAGATGCTTCCTGTAGCAAAAGAACGAGGGGCACCTCTGCCAGGTGCCCCTCGTTTTTATATGCACGTTGTAGTGTTTATTAGCTGCCGTGCTGTTGAGTAGATTCCACGCTGTTTAGTAGATTCCACGCTGCGCGGTCCAGCGGATCGTGCCGCGCTCAAAGTCCATGTAGTACACGCCGTTCACGTAGGATTCGTCACCGCGTGCCGCACCGTAACGGGCGGTATTCTTCTCCCAGTGCTTGAAGATTGCGCCGTTACCGTTGGTCTCGTACGCACCGTACGCATCCGACCAGAGCAGCACCTTGCCGGAGGCGAATCGCACCTGAGCACCCGTGGAGGTGGCGGTTTCGTCGGTCACCGGGGCACCCCAGGTGCCGCGGTGCTGCAGGAAGCGGTGGTAGAACGCGCCGCCAGTGTGCATGCGGTGGGTGCCGGTCCGTGCGGACCACACGTAGGTGGTGCTGCCTGTGAACTCCTGCTTGATGAGGCCGTTGCCCAGGTTCTGCTCATCGGTGGTGGGCACGCCCTTCATGCCAGCTGCACGCCAGGTCGCGTAGATGGAGCCACGCTCATTGATGATGTGGGTGCCGGTAGCGGCAGACCAGTAGGCGCCCTCACCGTTGGCGAAGGAGACTGCGATGGTGTCGGAGCGGGTTTCCTCGTCGGTGGTCAAGCCGCGGAATCGTGCCACGTCCGAGCGGAACTTATGATCCAGGCCGCCGTTGGTGACCAGCCAGTGCGAGCCGTGGGAGTTCGTCCAGTAGATGGTCTTGCCGTTGGTGAACTTCTGCGCATACACGCCGTTGGTCAGGGTGTACTCGGTACCGATCGGGTCGCCGTAGAAGGATCGGTTCTTATTCCAGAAGTTACCGATACCGGTACGAATATCAATCGAACCGGTCGCGGTGGTCACCACGTTCGAATCCTGAGCGGCGCGGTCTTCTGCCGCACGGTCCTCAACCGCGCGATCCTGGCCGTTCGACCAGTTGCGGTGCACAGCCTTCGGGTTCTTCGCCAGAACCTTCAGATCGTTCACGGTGCCGGGGAAGAAGTTCGAATCACCCACGAACGGGCCCGAATCGGTGAACTGCCAAATGTCGTAGCCGCTCCAACCCGCCGGAATTGCACCGACCACGGTTGAGTAGCTCGCCAGGTGCAGTGGCAGAGCGCCGAACTGCTGCGAACCCACGCACTGCGACCACCAGGAGGTTGCGGTGTACACCATCGGGGCGCGACCGGTCAGCGAACGGTAAGTGTCCACGAAGTCGCGGGTCCAGGCGGTCAGCTGCGCCGGGGTCATGTTGAAGCAGGTGTTGCCGTAGGCGGGGTAGGGGTTGAACTCGATGTCCAGCAGGCCGGGCAGGGTCTGGCCGTCGGCAGTCCACGCGCCACCATTCTGCACGAAGTAGCGTGCCTGATCGGCACCCGAGGAGGTGCGGGGGTTTGCGAAGTGGTAGGCGCCGCGCACCATGCCGACCTGCGCCGAGCCGTTGTACTGCTGACCGAAGTAGGGGTTGGTGTAGTAGGTTCCCTCGGTTGCCTTCACGTAGGCGAAGCGGGAACCTGCGGCGTAGGCGCTCGCCCAGTCCACGTTCTGCTGGTGCGAGGAGACGTCCATGCCGAGGGTGCCGCCGGTGGGGGTCCACGCGGAGCGGCCCTGCGCCAGCGCTTGACCGGCTGCCGGAGCTCGACCAGCTCCCAGACCCTGCGCGGAGCTCTGGGTCGCGGAAATACCGCTCAGGGTCGCGGTAGAAGCGGGGGAGGTGGCGCCGGTTCGCGCGTTGGCGGTGCCCAGGCGTTCGCGCTCGCCCGCACCCATGGCGGGGTTGGAGCGTTCGACCAGGGATGCATCCGGGGCGGGAGCGTAGGTGAGCTCCTCGTAGGATGCGCCGAGGTTGACCTCTGCGGTTGCGCTCGCACTGGGGGCGGCGAAGGCTGCGGGAACGGAGGTGAGGGATGCGGCGACCAGGGTGACTGCGGACGCCATGATGGAGCGGGCTGCCGCGGAGCGTGCGGCAGTCTGGAGTTTCTTCATAGATTTTGCCTGTGTTTGAGAGGTGGATGTGTCGATGTGGCCCTGTGTGGGGGCTTCTGACACGAGTGAATATGTGGGGTAGTTGAAGTGATGTGTGTGTCGGTTGCCGGGTATGTCATGCGGCTGACACAGCTAACAGCGTACGGTACCTGCACCGATGTGCGCAATGATTTGGGGTGTCATTCTGGCGGCATATCTTTCGCAGAGTGCACAGTAACCTGGAATCTTTGGGGTGTCTGTTTTACTTTGTGGCTTGTCGGTGCATTTATTGGCTCAAGTTTTTGGGACAAAATTTTAGGCACGCGACACGCCGAGGCGTTGCGAATTTCACTCTGTGGACCGCTGTATTGGGGTGTTGCTGCGTCGGTTCGTTGTCCAGGGTAGGCTGCAGCATCTAGAGCTACGTTGCCGGGATGCAGTCGGGTGCTGATGCGCCGGGCGGTGCCTCTTGCGACTTTTGAGTCGGCTTTTGGGCATAAGGAAAGGGGTGGGCCGCACACACAAAGACCCACCCCTCATGTTCCGGGTACTGTATTTGGCGCGGCCTCGCACCGGCACCCGGAGTTTCATGGTCGATGCAGGAGAGATGAAGAGTCATCGACCACGTATATGGTGCCTGTTGGCACGTTTTTCTCGGCTCTTCCCGCCCGCTCTTTCAGGTTCTGGTGTCCGGCTGAAAGAGACGGGTGGGAAGAGGCGAAAGCTTGTGTTTCCCGAAAGGCTTAGAGGAACTTTGCGATGTCCTCAATCAGCGGCTTGAGGGTCTCGCGATCGATGTACTCAGCCTTGCCAGTCTTGTAGCATTCGAGCATCTGCTGAATGCCCTCGTTCGGGTGCGGGTTCGCCATGAGCCATGCGCGCACCGGGCCCTTCAGGGCGGTCTTGTGAGCCAGCGAAATCTTGTCGAAGTCGATGCCGCCACGCAGGTGGTAGACGGGGCGACCTTCGGTCAGTTCGGGGGTGTAGCTCTTGGCGACGGCCTTGTCCAGCAGCTTCTTGGAGTATTCACCGGTGAAGGAGACGGTGAAGAATGCGGTGCGGTTCTTCTTGGGTGCAATAATCGGCAGAATCTTCTTGCGAAGTGCCGGTGCGCCGTTGAGGAATCCACCGTAGTCGCTGCCGGCAATGACGAAAGCGTCGAATGCCTCTGCCTGCTCGGGGGTGACCTTGGAGGCGGGGACAGTCTCAACTTCGGGAGCCTGCGGGAGTGCACGCAAATCTTCTGCCAGCCAGGTGGCGTACTGTTCGGTGTAGCCGTAGGTGGAGCCGAAGATAATCAGCACGCGAGTAGTCATCTGTGAACCTTCCAGATATATTTCGCATTTCAAATACTAATTATGGGTTCCAATATAGGCTAGGCGCGCGAAAATGTGAAATCGCCTAGCTCTTGGATGCCCTATCTATCTTCTCATAGCCCACTCTGAGTGTCTCTATGTTTTTGAAATATGCTCGAACGTTCTCGAGTGCGACTAAATATTGTGCAGTGCTGGCTATCTATGGGTAAAAAGTACCCTAATTTACTTTCCGGGCGAGGCGGGGGTGGTGGGGGTGAAAACCGGCTTTCTGTGGTGTACTCGATGGGGAAGGGGCGATATTTAAAATGCGACGTGAAACACAATTTCTTCGGTGGAAAGAGTTGGGAGAAGCATACCCAAGAGGGCGCAAAACCCCTATAATTGAGAAAGAGTCCCACGCATCCGGCATGTGGTTACCTGTTAGAACACGTGGGAATAATTGGGAATTTGACATTAGTCTTCCCCGGAAAATCAGTGTGAGCCCTCAGGGGCCACATGAAACAACACACAAAGGTTAGGTACATGAGGCGCGCAAAAATCGTTGCAACCATCGGTCCGGCAATCGAGTCCCCCGAGAAGATCTCCGAGGCAATCAAGGCTGGCCTGAACGTCGCCCGTCTGAACATGAGCCACGGTGACCACGCCGAGCACCAGGCACGCTACGACACCATCCGTGACCAGTCTGCAAAGCTCGGTAAGGACGTTGCTATCCTCGCCGACCTGCAGGGCCCCAAGATTCGCCTCGAGCGTTTCGCAAACGGCAAGGAATACCTTGAGCCCGGCGCAGACTTCACCATCACCTCCGAAGACGTTGAAGGTACCGCAGAAATCTGTGGCACCACCTACAAGGGTCTGCCCGGCGACGTAAAGCTCGGCGACAAGCTCCTGCTCGACGACGGCAAGATTCGCCTCGAAGCTATTGAGGTAACTCCCACCCGCGTTCGCACCCGCGTGGTCGTCGGTGGCCCGATCTCCAACAACAAGGGCATCAACCTGCCCGGCGCAGCAGTCTCCCTGCCCGCGCTGACCGAGAAGGACGCAAACGATCTGCGCTTCGCACTGAAGATGGGTGCAGACATCATTGCACTCTCCTTCGTCCGTACCGGCGCAGACGTTGACCCCGTCCACAAGATCATGGACGAAGAGGGTATCCGCGTACCCGTCATCGCCAAGATCGAGAAGCCCCAGGCAGTTGAGAACCTGCAGGACATCATCGACAAGTTCGACGGCATCATGGTCGCTCGTGGTGACCTCGGTGTTGAGCTGCCCTTCTCCGAGGTTCCCCTCGTCCAGAAGAAGGCAATCGACATGGCACGCCGCTGGGCAAAGCCTGTCATCGTGGCAACCCAGGTGCTCGAGTCCATGACCGACAACCCCGTCCCCACCCGTGCAGAGGTTTCTGACTGCGCTAACGCAATCCTCGACGGCGCAGACGCTGTGATGCTCTCCGGTGAGACCTCGGTCGGTAAGTACCCGATCCTGACCCTGCAGGCTATGGCTGCAATCGTTCAGGATACCGAAAAGGGCGGCCTGTACCGCGTGCCCGAGCTGGACCGCAAGCCCCGCACCCGCGGTGGCGCAATCACCCGCGCAGCTGTGAACATCGCTGACCAGCTGGATGCAAAGCTCATCGTTACTTTCACCCAGTCCGGTGACTCCGCACGTCGTCTGGCACGTCTGCGTCCCGAGACCCCGATTGTCGCGTTCACCACCAGCTCGAAGGTTCGTTCCTTCCTGTCCATGCTGTGGGGCGTTGAGGCTGAGCAGGTTGAGATGATCACCGATCAGGAAGGTCTGTTCCATTTCGTGGACGAGTACCTGCTGAAGAATAATCTGGCAGAAGCTGGCGACCTGGTCGTCGTTGCTGCCGGTGCTCCCGCAGGTCGCGCAGGTACCACCAACATGGTTCAGGTACACCGCGTCTACGGTGCTGAGGGCGAGCGCGAGGCTCTGCGTCCTTACGAGGAGAACGAGGTCAAGCGCTAAGCCGTTTACCAATCTTTCCGATGCGTAGCTGAGGGTAATCCTTCGCTTGTACGCTCGGTATGTAGAACCGCCGCCCGGTCGTGAATTCACGGCCGGGCGGCGGTTTTGTGTCTGTGTAGGGCCTCATCCGGTCAGCGGGCGGCGTATAAGCGGATACAGAAAAGCGGCGGGAAAGCTTGAGGCTTTCCCGCCGCTTTTGCGTTGGTGCCCGAGGTGGGACTCGAACCCACACTCCGAAGAACCTGATTTTGAGTCAGGCGCGTCTGCCAATTCCGCCACTCGGGCGTATCACGCATTTGTGCGTAACACCTTTAGAATTCTAACCCAGGCTGTCTAGAAAATCTAATCTATCGGACGTGTTGAGCAGGCTGAGGCGGGGCGCGGAACATCTACTGAGGGTTTCTGTCGCGCCTCTATGAGGGGGTAAGTCTGGTACCTGCCACACATTTGCTGAGGGGTGCGGGAGGGGACGTTGAGTGTAAATCCTGAGCTCAGGGTGAACCGGTGCCACTTATCCACAGGTGGAGGCGGGGGAGAAAGCGCGCATCCTGTATCCTTAAAGACTGACTAACCATCCCCGTTCGCCTTCGCGGCTGGGGGCCACCTCAACGTTAAGAAAGTGATCACGGCTCGTGTTCAATTCTCTCTCCGACCGCTTGACGGCAACTTTTAAGAACCTGCGCGGCAAGGGCCGCCTCTCCGAGGCAGACATTGATGCAACCGTCCGCGAAATCCGCCGCGCCCTGCTCGACGCTGACGTCGCCGTCCCCGTGGTCCGCGAATTTACCGCCCACGTGAAGGAACGCGCTCTTGGTGCGGAAGTTTCCGAGGCGCTGAACCCCTCCCAGCAGATCGTCAAGATCGTGAACGAGGAGCTGGTGAGCATCCTCGGCGGTTCGACCCGCCGCATCAACATGGCGAAGAGCGGCCCGACCATCATTATGCTGGCGGGTCTGCAGGGTGCCGGTAAGACCACCCTGGCGGGCAAGCTGGCTCACTGGTTGAAGGGCCAGGGCCACACCCCGATGCTGATTGCATCCGACCTGCAGCGCCCTAACGCGGTGACCCAGCTGAAGGTTGTTGGTGAGCGTGCGGGCGTGCCCGTGTACGCGCCGCACCCCGGTGTGACCAGCGAGTTTGACGTACCCACCGGCGATCCCGTGCAGGTGGCACGTGACGGTGTGGCTGAGGCTCGCGCTAAGCTGCACGACGTGGTGATTGTCGATACCGCGGGTCGTCTGGGTGTTGACGCTGAGCTCATGCAGCAGGCACGTAACATTCGTGACGCTATTGAGCCGCACGAAGTTCTGTTCGTTATCGATGCGATGATCGGTCAGGACGCTGTGAACACCGCTAACGCATTCAACGAGGGCGTGGACTTCACCGGTGTGGTCCTGTCTAAGCTTGATGGTGACGCCCGCGGTGGCGCAGCGCTGTCGGTGGCTTCGGTGACCGGCAAGCCGATTATGTTCGCGTCCATTGGTGAGAACGTCACTGACTTTGAGCAGTTCCACCCGGACCGTATGGCAAGCCGCATCCTGGATATGGGTGACATCCTGACTCTGATTGAGCAGGCTGAAGCTCAGTGGGATAAGGCTGAAGCCGACCGCATGGCGAAGAAGTTCATCGATCAGGAAGACTTCACTTTTGAGGACTTCCTGGCTCAGATGCAGCAGATCCGTAAGCTTGGTTCCATGAAGAAGCTGCTCATGATGATGCCCGGTGCGGCTCAGATGCGTCAGCAGCTTGAGGCTTTTGACGAGCGCGAGATTGACCGCGTGGAGGCGATTGTTCGCTCCATGACCCCGCATGAGCGTGTGGCTCCGCGCATCATTAACGGTTCTCGCCGTGCCCGTATCGCTAAGGGTGCGGGTGTGACCGTGTCTGAGGTGAACCAGCTGATGGAGCGTTTCGCTCAGGCTCAGAAGATGATGAAGAAGCTCGCTTCGGGCAAGATGCCCGGCATGCCCGGTGGCATGCAGATGCCCGGTATGGCAGCTGCGGCCGGTGGCGCTCGTAAGAACGCGAAGAACAACAAGAAGAAGAAGGCTCGCTCCGGCAACCCGCAGAAGCGTGCGGCGCAGGAGGCGGCAGCAGCTAAGGCGCAGCAGGCTCGCGCCGGTGCTGCATTCGGTCAGCAGGCTCAGAACCAGGAGATGGATCTGTCCAGCATGAACCTGCCGAAGGGCTTCGAGAAGTTCCTGCAGTAAGAGCAAATATGAGCCCCGGTAAGGGGTGGTACGGGTGCGCACGTGGTTACGGGGCGCACCCGTACCGGTATGGTGCCCGGTTTGGGCGTGGGTGTGTGAAGGGAAGGTATCAATGGCTCAGAACGAGCAGAATTGGAATCGAGAGAACGCGGATGATCAGCTGAATGAGCAGGTCACGCCGTGGTCTCAGCGCGCCTTCGCTGATGATGCTGTAGAGGACCCTGCCGGCGAGTCTGCAGTTGAGTCTGTAGCTGAGGAGGGCTCGCTGGGCTTCTCTGATGCTCCCGCAGAGGTTCTTGAAGACGACCTTTCGGGCGACTTTGTGGACGGCGCTTCGGACGACTTTGCGGACGGCTTCGATAATGATTCGAGCAGCCTTCCCGGGTACATCCCCGTCTGGGCGCGTATCGCCCTCGAGTACGGGGAGCACTCCGCCGAACTGGCGGGCGACCTCGTCTACTCCAGTGAGAGCGACGACCCCGCCGTTGACGACGTTGCCGCAACCATCCTGAACCTCATTCGTGAAGCCCGCAGCATGCACGATGAGGTGAAGGCGGAAGACCCCGATAAGCAGCGCGCCTGGAACGACCGCACGAAGGTCGACCGCCTCGCTGCAGCCCTTGAGAACGAAGAGTGGACCGTCGATAAGCTCACCGGCATGTGGGATGAGGCCCCCGCACCTGCCGGAACCGGCGAATCGGATAGCCCCGAGTACCTGCGCGCCCAGGACGAGGAGCGCACCGCCGAGAAGCAGCGCAATGAGCGCATCGAGCAGACCATGGAGCTGGAGGAGAAGATTCAGCGCCGCCGCATCATGGCTCGTTCCACTACCGATGAGGAGCTGATTGCCGCCCTCATTGAGGCGACCGCCGCCTCCCCAGAGCTGATTGCCTACGAGATGGGTGAGCATCAGGTGCAGCTCTACGTGCTGTGCGCCGTGGACGATGAGGGCTACATGAACGTGCTGGAGGTCGCTGACGGTCACCTGCACGTGGGTACTCCCGTTGAGGATTACGTGGCGCAGCTGGTGGATCAGCTACCGGTTACCGGTGCCGCCCTTGAGGGCGAGGCTACCGTGTGGGAGGAGCTGCCCAATGGACAGGGTGAGCTGGAGTTCCTGGTGGACGGTGACGCCGCCATGCTCGTTGACCTGCCCATTGACATGATTACCGGGCTTCTTTTGGCGTACCTTCCTGCCGGTACCCGGCAGGTTGTTGCCGCGCCGGCGGGGGAGTGGACCCTCATTTCTGCCGATCCGGTGGACCTCATGGCTCTGCTGGGCCTGCTGAACTGCAACGCCCTGATTGCTGAGGGCAACGCGAACCAGCAGCACCTGGTGGTGTACGAGGAACCCGCCCGCGAACCCTAC
Source organism: Rothia sp. HMSC069C10 (assembly GCF_001812205.1). Lineage (NCBI taxonomy): Bacteria > Bacillati > Actinomycetota > Actinomycetes > Micrococcales > Micrococcaceae > Rothia > Rothia sp. HMSC069C10. Next base: position 109,372 of record NZ_KV808297.1, on the reverse strand, counting down.
TCGGATGAGGAGTGGTACCTGGAGGCGTTCGGTGAACCCTACGAGAATATCGTGGAGGAGTTCACCTGGCAGCGCGTGCCTAAGCGCCTGAACCGTGCCCTCAGCCGTGAGGAAGTCGCACGCTTTGGTGGTGTGCTGGAGGATCTGCTCTCGGAGCTTCCCGGTAGCGCCCCGGAGCTTTCGGGTTCGAAGATTTTTGGTTCCGATGAGGATGAAATCGAGCAGGGCATCGCTAATGTCATGGCGATGTTTGGTGTGGAGGCTGACTCCATTGCCGGTCGCCGCCTGAATGCGTACCTGCGCGATACGAGCAATACCCTGGCGTTGGAATCGGTGTTGCAGCTGCTGGATGTTCCTACGGAGCTGGCGCTGGTGCCGACCACCGGTTTTGATGTGGCGTCGATTAGCACGGCTCGCGTCTTCGGCAACGAGGATGAGGAGCTCGCGCAGACCGCCGGTTCTACTGAGCCTGCCGGTTCTGCTGAGCCTGCTGAGTCTGAAGCTACTGATGCGCAGGCATCTGAAGCTGTGGACGTTACCTTCCCCCTGGAAGACTCCGTTGCCGAGGCTACCTTCGCTGAGAACACTATCTCTGGGAACCCTGTCTCTGAGGACACTGCCGCAGAGGACGATTCCTTCGAGGACGACGAGGAGATTGAACCCTACCCGGGCGGCTACACCTCGCCCCTGGACCGTAGCTACCGACTGGTGGCGACCGGCCGCCGCGTGACCCTCGCCGAGTGGATGGACGCTCTCAATAACGCGCACATCCCCTACGAGTACACGCACATGGGTTCACCGGAGGGCTCTGCGCCGGATTCCTTCGTGGAGACTGAAGAGGGCTACCTGTCTCTTGACAGCGCCCTGCACGAGGCTGACTCTTCGCCTACCGAGGAGCAGGCATCGCACGAGGCAAAGGTAAGCCAGCAGGCTCCCGAGCCTTCTGCCGCGCTCGCGCATCAGGACCTCACTCATCAGGACCTTGCGCATCAGAACGATGCCGCGGCGGGCGATGAACCTGCGCCGAACTCATCGCAGGATGCCGAGCCTCAGTCACCGGCGTCCCAGAGCCCCGCACCGCAGAGTTCATTCACTCAGAATCCCGCTCCGCGTTCGCGCCGCAAGCGCCTGACTCCGGAGCAGATTCGTGCGAAGACCCGCCGCGTGGGTCTTGTCCTGGGCGCGGATGTGACGGCTCAAAGCGCTATTGCCTTGACCCTGGCGAATGTGGCGCGCCGCCGCCGTGCTCAGGGTAAGGCGAGCCGTAAGTTCTCGGTGGCGGCAGCACTCTTCGCCCTGAACGCTACGGTTGAGTCGGCTCTGATTCCGACGGTTCTGCGTTCATTTGAGCAGACGCAGATGAAGAAGCATGCCCGCCCGATGGCGGATGCTGAGCTGGTGCATCCTGGTGACACCGCAGGGGAGCATCCCTCGACCAAGAAGCGTACTTTGATTGATGATTTGCGTGAGGGCCACTACCGCACGGTGGAGGATGCCGCCCCGTCCACGGAGCAGGCACCCTCTGGACTGCGTAAGCGTGCCCTGGGTATAGTGCGTAGCATTAGGCAGCGCGCTGCGAAGAAAACCGACCGCTAAAGGAAAGAAGCCATGAAGGATTCCTATCTGAGCGATGAAGAGCTGAAGGCTTTTATCGCGACCCTGCCCACGCGCCGTTTGGCGGCGGGCGCGCTGATTTGTAATGAGCGCGGCGAGATGCTGCTGGTGAAGCCGAACTATAAGGACGGCTGGATTCTTCCCGGCGGCACCGTGGAGGCTGGCGAGGCGCCCAAGCCCGGTTGTGAGCGTGAGATTGTGGAGGAGCTGGGCCTGGATGTGAAGCTGGGTCGTGTGTTGCTGATTTTCCACGGCTTGTCGCTGGGTGTGTGGGGCGATTCGACCTACTACATGTATGACGGCGGCGTGATTGCGGCGGATACGAAGATTACCCTGCAGGATGCCGAGCTGGTGACCTATGAGTGGGTTGCTCCGGAGAACCTGGAAGGCTACGTGCGTCCGTCGATGGTGGAGCGTCTGCGTGAGTGCTACCGCGCCCTGGAGACGGGGGAGACTCTGGAGATGAGCAACCTCGACTCCTAACAACCTCGACTAGCGGCGGCTACAGGGCGGCTGCGCAGGGGGCTACCGGGCACAGAACGCTGTTTAAAAGTGATGTTCGGTGCCTGCGGCAATTATTTTTCCGTGTCGCTAGCTTAAAATCTTGGGCTCTGATACCCTAGCTGAGTACCCGGCGACGCGCGACCCCTCTCTTCGCGCGCCGTTGTGTCCATAGAGGCGCCGTGAATGGCCCGCCCCACGGGTGCTGAACCGCGTGCCTCGCACCAAATTATGAAACAGGAGTAACCACTAAAGTGGCTGTTAAGATTCGTCTCAAGCGTATGGGTAAGATCCGCGATCCTCGTTACCGCGTCGTGATTGCTGATTCGCGCGTCAAGCGCGACGGTAAGACCATCGAAGAGATTGGTATTTACCACCCGACCGAGCACCCCTCGCGTATCGAGATCAACTCTGAGCGTGCTCAGTACTGGCTCTCCGTCGGCGCTCAGCCGACCGAGCAGGTTCTGGCTCTGCTGAAGCTCTCGGGCGACTGGGCTGCATTCAAGGGCGAGAAGGCAGAGTCCAAGGTTCTGCCCGTCGAGGCTAAGGCTGAGTTCGTTGTTCCCGAAAAGGGTTCCGTGATCCTGCCCGAGGCTATCACCCCCAAGGCTGAGAAGGCTGAAGAGGCTGCTGAGGAAGCAGCACCCGAGGCTGAGGCTGAGGAAGCAGCTGAGTAATTATGTTGGCTGACGCACTCGAACACCTGGTTCGAGGGATTGTCGATCGTCCGGAGGACGTGAAGGTGCGCCTGCGCACTCAGCGTCACCGTGAAACCCTTGAGGTTCGCGTGCATCCGGATGACCTGGGCCGAGTTATCGGCAGGTCTGGTCGTACCGCCAAGAGCATCCGTCTGGTGATGGAGGCTATTTCTGATGGCGAGCCGATGCGTATCGACATTATCGACACCGACAAAAAGCGACGCTAGCTCGTAAACGCTTGAAGCCCCCGCTCCCGGAGTTTTTCCGGAAGGCGGGGGCTTTCGCGTACCCGGGTCCCGGTGGTAGTGCGGGCGGCAGAATGCGCCCGTCCTAAGTGCCCGGTAGAATAGTGGGAGCCGTGCACGTGCACGGCGTAGGTTTTTAGCTTGTATCCAGCGGAGGAAAATTATGCAGGTTGTGGTGGCTCGTATCGGTAAGCCTCACGGTATTCGTGGTGAGGTGACGGTTCAGCTCTTTACTGATGCCCCGCAGGAGCGTTTTGCCCGCGGTGAGGTGCTCGGTATCGAGAATTTTAAGCCCGGTTCTGCTGCCGCTTCGGTGGCGCCTACCGGTGAGCTGACGGTTGCCGGTGCCCGCTGGAACAAGAAGATTCTGGTGGTCCGTTTTGATGAGGTGACCACCCGCAACCAGGCTGAGGAGCTGCGCGGTAGCCGCCTGGTCTACGAGGTGCCCGAGGATGAGGGCGATGAAGAGGGCTTCTACGAGCAGGAGCTCGTGAACCTGCCCGTGTACTTGCTCGCTGACGTGCCCGAGGGTGAGAGCCCCGTGGATAACCCGGCTGTTGGCAAGCCGCTGGGCAAGGTGACCGGTCTGCAGACCATGCCGGTTCAGGATTTGCTGCTGATTAAGCTGGCTCGTTCGCCGCGCCTTGCATCCGGTGCGGGTGAAGAGATCATGATTCCGTTTGTTGAGGAGATTGTGCCCGAAGTGGTTCCCTCGACCGAGGATGAGCCCGGCTTTGTGCTGTTGACTCCTCCGGCGGGTTTGATTGACCTGGTCGAGGACGCTGAGCAGGATTCTGCGCAGGTGACCGAGCATGCGACCGAGCAGGCGGGGGAGTAGTCCGTGCGCTACGATGTGGTCACGATTTTCCCCGAGTACCTGGAGCCGCTGAAGCTGTCCCTGCTGGGTAAGGCGCGCGAGAAGGGCCTGGTGGACCTGCACCTGCACGACCTGCGCGATTACACCTTTGACCGTCACCGCACGGTGGATGACACCCCGTACGGCGGTGGCGCGGGCATGGTCATGAAGCCCGAGCCGTGGGGCCTGGCCCTGGACGAGGTACTTGCCGCCTCCCCGCTGAACGCTTCCGAAGACTCTACTGAGGGTGCCGAGCCTGTCGAACCCGCCGCTGATACCCGCCCGCTGCTGATTGTCCCGTCCCCGGCGGGTGCCGTTTTCGATCAGGCGATGGCGTATGAGCTGGCGGAGGAGAAGCATATTGTCTTCGCTCCGGCGCGCTACGAGGGCATTGACGAGCGTGTGCTGGACTGGGCGCAGGAGAGCTTCCGCGTGATGCCCGTGTCCCTGGGCGATTACGTGCTCTACGGTGGCGAGGTCGCGGTCATGGCGATGATTGAGGCTATCACCCGCCTGATTCCGGGCGCGATGGGTAACCCCGCCTCCCTGGAGGAGGAGTCGCACACGGGCGGTCTGCTGGAGTACCCGGTGTACACGAAGCCCGCCGTGTGGCGTGACCGTGAGGTGCCGGAGGTGCTGCTGTCGGGTAATCACGGTGCGATTACGCGTTGGCGTCGTGACCGTCAGATTGAGCGCACCCTGGAGCGCCGCCCGGACCTGTTGGAGGCGTACCCGGTGGAGCAGTGGGATAAGAAGGACCGCCGTTTCTTGGCTGAGCGCGGGGTGCATTTTGCGAACCCGGCGAAGGCGGCTCAGAAGAAAGCAAAGAAGAGCCCCGCAGTGCAGGCTGATACCGCCGCTCAGGCGGATACCGCACCTCAGGGTGAATCTACTCAGCCCGATACCGCCCAGCCCGAGGCAAATTCCTAGGCCTCGAATAGGCGCTCGCGAGCGCCTCGTAATCCTCTGAATGGGGGTTAGCGTCATATAACTGTTAGTTGGCGCTGACCCCTATTTTTTGTGCCTGCAAACCGTTATTCTGAGGGTAACCTCGCTAAGAACATAGCCTACCTATAGGTGGTGCGAGGTGGTAATACGCTTTCATCGTTGAAAGCACGTACTCAACAGAAGGAGGACACATGTCCGTTGTTAAGGTTCACCGTCTTGCTGTCGTTGGCGACAACCAGGCTGAGCTGGAGAAGCGCTTCGCTGCTGCCCGCCACATTGCTGACTCTTTCCCCGGCTTTGAGGGTTTTGAGCTGTGGCGCCCCCTGGATGAGGGCGGCGACTACTTTGTGGTGACCCGCTGGGTTGATGAGGCAAGCCACGATGCGTACGCGGCGGCTCGTCGTGAGCGTGACCCGAACACTGTTGTCTCTCACGCTGACGGCACCATGAGCTTCGAGAAGGTAGAGTTCGACGACTAACATCTGTGCTTGTCTGCGTCTGACCGGATTTATGGCTGAAGCCCATGTGAGATGAAGAATTTATCTCATATAGTGAGGGGTCGCGCTGACTTTTCTGAATATTGCTTTAAGTGGGTATTAGCCCATGTGGAGGCGGTATAAGGAAGGGTCAGCGTGGCCCCTCCTTGATTTTTCGGGGCATAAAATCTGCAGGTATTTCGTGGTTATTGGATATGTGGGTTCGGCGCTATAAAACACCTGAATTATGGTCAATAAATGCCCTCTATATCCTTCAATCCGAAAGTGACACTTTAATGCAAAAAGGTTATGATTGTTCCCGAGAGCACACTTCGTCCGTGCCGGTAGTTCGGGCGAAGACAGCGATCCCCTCTCGGCTACATCGCATGAGACAGCCGAGTCACTCAAGGGAATATTCAGCGCACCCGTGTGAGTACCTCCTCTGCATAGGAAGGTCTGGCAGGGGAGCCGACTCAACTATCACGTATTCACACAAGTGGTGCATGGTACTGGACCCCGCAATATATGGGATGGGAGCTTGGTGGTTCGAGCGTTCATCGTGGTTGATGACCCTCCCAGCCGCGGATAGAAAAGTGCTTTGCTTAGCGGGTGAGCAACTCGGTGGTCCGGACCGGTGCTCGCCCGCTCCGCTGTTTAAAAGATTCCTTCAGGCCCTAATGCTTTTCGGGCACTGGGCGCTCGCGGAACTCGATGGGTCGCTTCGCCTTGGGTAGCGAGTACATGACGCGCAGGTACGCATCCTCCACCAGCTCCTCCAGAACCCGCTCGGTTATGCCTTCGCCGGCGCCTACGGAAATCCAGTGTCGCTTATTCATGTGCCATGCCGGAATGATACTCGGGTAGATGCGCCGCAGCACCTCGGATTCTTCCGGGTCGGTTTTGAGGTTCACGATGGGGTGGCCGATGCCCTCCGTGTACATGGCGAAGATTTTGCCGCCCACCCGGTACACCGTGTGTTCGGGGCCGAACGGCTGATCACGCGTCGCCAGCGGCATGGCGAGCGCGAGGCGGTCAACGGCATGCTCGAGGTCTTCGGGTGCCAGAAGTTTGGGGGAGGGGCTTGTGCTCATAGCTTCGAGTCTAGTACCCGCGTGGTACTTCGCATAGCATGCAACCTAAAACTCTCGTACCCTCAGCCGAATCCACGCTAAAATAGGTAACTATGGCTGAATTTATTTATCAGATGATCAAGACCCGCAAGACTGTGGGCGACAAGGTCATCCTTAACGACGTGACGATGTCGTTCTTCCCCGGCGCCAAGATCGGTATGGTTGGTCCGAACGGCGCGGGTAAGTCGACCATCCTGAAGATCATGGCTGGCCTCGACCAGCCCTCCAACGGTGAGGCGCGCCTGACCGCAGGCTACAGTGTGGGCATCCTCATGCAGGAGCCGCCGCTGAATGAAGAGAAGACCGTTCTGGGCAACGTTGAAGAAGGCGTGGGCGAAATCAAGTCCAAGCTGGACCGCTTCAACGAAATCTCCGCCCTCATGGCTGAGCCCGACGCTGACTTCGACGCCCTCATGGAAGAAATGGGTCAGCTGCAGGAAGCTATCGACGCCGCTAACGCATGGGACCTCGACTCCCAGCTGGAGCAGGCGATGGAGGCGCTACGCTGCCCGCCCGCTGACATGCCCGTCACCCACCTCTCCGGTGGTGAGCGCCGCCGCGTGGCACTGTGCAAGCTGCTGCTGCAGAAGCCCGACCTGCTGCTGCTCGACGAGCCCACCAACCACCTGGACGCAGAGTCCGTGCTCTGGCTGGAGCAGCACCTGCAGTCCTACGAGGGTGCCGTCATCGCGATTACCCACGACCGTTACTTCCTCGACCACGTGGCAGAATGGATCGCCGAGGTTGACCGCGGTAACCTGTACCCCTACGAGGGTAACTACTCCACCTACCTGGAGAAGAAGCGCGCCCGCCTCGAAGTTCAGGGCAAGAAGGACGCTAAGCTCGCTAAGCGCCTGAGCGAGGAACTGGACTGGGTCCGCTCCAACGCTAAGGGCCGCCAGGCTAAGTCGAAGGCTCGTCTGGCACGCTACGAGGAGATGGCTGCGGAGGCTGAGAAGACCCGCAAGCTTGACTTCGAAGAGATTCAGATTCCTCCGGGACCCCGCCTGGGTAACTTGGTTATTGAGGCTGAGAACCTGCAGAAGGGCTTCGACGGCCGCTCCCTGATTAACGGTCTGTCCTTCTCCCTGCCCCGTAACGGCATTGTCGGTGTGATTGGTCCGAACGGTGTGGGTAAGTCCACCCTGTTCAAGACCATCGTTGGCCTGGAGCCCCTCGACGGCGGCGAGCTGAAGGTCGGCGAGACCGTGAAGATCTCGTACGTTGACCAGAACCGCGCGAACATCGACCCGGAGAAGAGCCTCTGGGAGGTCGTCTCTGACGGTCTGGACTACATCCAGGTCGGCAACGTTGAAATGCCTTCGCGTGCGTACGTTTCCGCGTTCGGCTTCAAGGGCCCGGACCAGCAGAAGAAGGCGGGTGTGCTCTCCGGTGGTGAGCGCAACCGCCTGAACCTGGCGCTGACCCTCAAGCAGGGTGGTAACCTGCTGCTGCTCGATGAGCCCACTAACGACCTGGACGTTGAGACCCTCGCATCCCTGGAAAATGCGCTGCTGGAATTCCCCGGCTGCGCCGTGGTCGTCTCTCACGACCGTTGGTTCCTGGACCGCGTGGCAACCCATATCCTGGCGTGGGAGGGCACCGACGAGAACCCGGATCAGTGGTACTGGTTCGAGGGTAACTTCGAGTCCTACGAGAAGAACAAGATTGAGCGCCTCGGCCCTGAGGCTGCTAAGCCGCACCGCGTGGTGCACCGCAAGCTGACCCGATAGGGTTTGGTGGTAAGCCCCGCCTCCTGATGCTGTTATGACGCAGGAGGCGGGGCTTCGCTGTGTCTGCTGGGGAAGGGGTATAGTCCTGCTATCTCACGTGTTGTTCCGCTACGTGGTGGGTTATTCGTCGGTAGAAATAGTTCGCTCAGTGGCGACCGATATATCGTGGCGGATTTCATATTCACGGTTTATAATGGGTATGCACGTAAGTGCAACTGACACATGTGATTACGAAGAGAAGAGCATTATGCTTTCAAAATATAACTGGATGTCCTTGGTTACCGGTCTGTTGCTGATTGCAGCGGCAATCTACATGTTCGCCAATCCCGCTATTCCGCTGGTAGTTCTGGGTTATGTGTTCTCCATTTCGGTGTGGCTTGGTGGCGTGTTTGAACTGGTGCGTTACTTCGGCACGCCAAAGCAGGCACGTACCGGCTGGGACCTGGTTGACGGCATCTTGACCGTGGTGGCTGGCCTGATTCTGCTGACTGCCTCGGTGGGTGCACAGGCAACCTTCATCCCGACCATTGTGGGTACGTGGATGATTATGTGGGCGCTGATTCGTCTGATGACTGCCCAGGGCGTGAAATACCTGAGCTACGCCGCCGGACGCCACCTGCAGCTCTCTGCTATTGGTACCCTTATTCTGGGCTTGCTCGTGGTGCTGTTCCCGATAATCTACGGCGTGGCGGCAGTATGGATGGCAGCACTGGGTCTTCTGGTGACCGGTCTGGTATTCGTGGGTGACTTCTTTGTTTCCCGCCGCACCAAGAGCACCGTGCACATTTCCCCGGACGGTGTGATTGACGGCGAAGCTAAATAAGAGCTTCCAAACGGCTTCTAGACCGTACACTAGAACATAAGAAAGACCGTGTGAGACAACCACCTCACACGGTCTTTCTGTATGCTCTGCCAGGTTCGCCTGACGCCTTCCGGTAGTCCTAGCGGTGCTCTGCTTTATCGATATTCCGGCAGGCGGAACATCATTTCCTGCGCCACAGTCGCCACCAGCTCACCGGAACGATTGAAAATCGAACCCTGCGCGAGCATCCTGCCACCCTGCGCGCTCGGGGAATCCAGCACGTACAGCAGCCACTCATCGGCACGCGCCGAACGGTGGAACCACATCGCGTGATCCAGCGAGGCGCTCTTGAGGCCCGGCTCCAGCCAGAACTTGCCGTGACGGCGCAGAGCCGGCTCCAGCGGCAGATAATCCGAAGCGTAGGCGATAGCGGCGCGGTGCTCCGCCTCCGATGCCTCAGAACCATCAGCACGCACCAGGCGGTCAAAGGTCTTGAACCACACACAGGCACGCGGCTGTGTCGAGGAGGCATCCGCCTGAGTGTACAGGGGCGCGTCCACGTGTCGCATATCAATCGGACGTTCCCACGAGACCGCCTGTGCAATGGGGTGGGGGAGCTGACCCAGGTAGTCGCTGACCATCGGCAATGATTCGGGGTCCGGCACCTCCGGCATGGTCACTGCGGTGTGCTCCGGGCCGCGGCTATCGGACTGGAACGACATAATCGCCGAGAACATGGGCGCCTCATCCTGGAACACCTGCACGCGGCGGGTCGAGAAGGAACGGCTATCGTTCAGGCGCTGAGTGGCGAAGAACAGTTCACGCTCAATATCGCCGGGGCGCAGAAAGTAGGCGTGAATCGAGTGGATGTCCTTGCCCTCCACCGTGCGGTCGGCGGCAATAATCGACTGGGCAAGAACCTGACCACCGAAAGTACGCGGCTGTTCGCGGGTGAGCGTCACACCGGTGGACACTTCATCACTACCGAAGGAGGCGGGCGCCGCCTCCACGGGGGAGAGGTCCAGCATCCGCATGAGGTTTTGGGTCACAGTGGGCTTGGTCATGGTTTTATTCTCGCACGTTTTCAATGAACCGGTTTCTGGCGTAGAGTGGGAGAGCATACTCTGAGACAACCACGACAGGTTGATTCGGAACATTGACTAGGAACAATGACCCGGATAGTCGATCCGGAACGTCTGCCTAACACACCATCGCATATATCACCCACCAACTTGCCACCGAGCAGGCCAACGCCGAAAAGGAGCAGAAATGACTACGCCGTCTGAAACCACCCCTGACAATACCCCCGTGCAGGAGAACGCTCCCGAACAGAACAGCGCACCGAACGCGGCAGCACCTATTGAGCTCAAGTACAACCCCCACGAAGGCGTGGAGGAGCCCTACCTGATCCTGCCCGGCGGCGCGCAGGGTGCCGCAGTGGTCAAGGACCTTGCCACCTACATTTCTCGCGCCCTGGCGGTGAACCCGGACGCCGCTATCCGCCTGACCGCGCGCGGCCGCGTGGTGGCGGTATTCGCCTGCTCCCTGGAGCCGCAGGATGCCTCTTCGGACACCCCGGTCATCATGGGTCTGCGTGCCCTGCACCTGCTGGCTGACTCCACCCTGGACATGACCGTACAGGCGCAGGCGCTGCTGGACCGTCTGGCGCGTCTGCAGAAGCAGGCAGAAGAACAGGGCAACGAAGAGAACTCGCAGCTGGTGCTGTTCATGCCGCCGGTGACCGTCAACGCTAGCTGGGCTGGCAAGTCAGCCCCGCTCAGCGGCTGGTACGAGGTTGGTACCGTCCCGATTGAAGAGTTCCACCGCGCCACCGCAGAAGGTCTGGAGGCGGTAGAACGCGCCCTGCCCGAGAACCCCGGCGCTGCTGTGCTTTCCACGGTGCGCTCGCGTATTTGGTCCTCCGATATGGTGCTGGAGTACCTACCTGAGTTCGATACCGTGCTTGTACCGACCGGCGCGGCATTCGCCCTGCGCGTGTTCGGTTTCATCCCGGAAGGCTTCACGGGCGATCTGCCGCTCTTCGCTGCGCATGTAGGTTCGGAGGAGTGGCTGCGCATTGTGGCGCCGGCCGGCATGGTGCTGGTGCGCCGCGGTTCCGGTTCGCTACTCTAACTTTCCTCGAGACATTTCTAGACTTTTTACGCTGGTGGTGTGGGTTCTTTGCCCGCGCCACCAGCGGTTTTTCTAGGCGTACTGAAATAAAGATGATGAGCTTAATATGACGCTTGATAGGGCATTACTTTACGAAAATAGGGTATTCTAGAAAAACTACGCCCTTTCACCGGGGCGTCTTTGACACACCGATTACCAGCCACACCGCACGGGAACTCTTCCGCTGCGCCCTCACCAGGCGCATTCTTCCCGTACGGATCGAAAGTGAGACCTATATGGATCTGATTGCAGTCGACATTGACGGTACCCTTGCCAGCAACCGAGATCAGATGGATAAGTACCTGACCGGTTTCTTCGCAAGCAACCGCCGATTCTTCAAGGCCATCCGCAACGCCACGGTCAATGTTGAAGTTGCCGACCGTGTTCGCGAAATCGCGGCAGAAACCGGCGCAGAGGTCGTAGTGATTACCGGCCGCGACGGCACCTACATGAAGGAACTGAACCAGTTCATCGCCCGCGCGGGTCTGGAACCCAAGCACGTGTTCGCTAAGCCCGGCAACGACGGCTCCAACAGCCCCGCATGGAAAGACTCCGTCATTGAGTCCCTGATTGCTGACGGCAACCGCATTATCCACGCTTTTGAAGACACCGACCACGAGGTGTACCTGCGCCGCGGCATTCCCGTCACCTGGGTCGCCCCGATTCGCGACTACATTGGCGAATGGCACTACGAGTCGATTGACATTGACCCGGTCGCCTGGGCTGCCGAGCAGCGTGAGAAGGAAGCCGCTCGTGAGCGTCAGAAGCGTCGCCTTGCGGAGGGCGTGCTCGCACACCAGAAGGCCGAGGCGAAGGAACGCCAGGCAAACGTCGCGGCATAAAACCCGCACACCAACTTGAGAGCTGCGGTGGGTAACCCACTCAAACGAATGAGGCGCCGGAAGGATTCAATCCTCCCGGCGCCTCATTCTAATGCTATATGCGTTGATCGAAGCTGATGTACTCGGCTGATTACACAGTTAGTTTACGCGGCGCCGAGCAGTTCACGCAGACGAGTCGCAAAGGGGACCGCCAGCTTATGGTGCGCCTTCTCCTTCAGATGCACGCCATCAGCCATGTCACCCTCAGCCAGGTAGAGGCTCTGCCAGCCCGAGGTGTCCATGAACAGCACGCCGGTCTCGCGGGCACCCTGCCTTGCCACCTCGTTTGCCACGTGACGCTTATGCGCCACCTGCTTATCCGGTGCAGACGCCTCATCCATAGACACCACACCACCGAACACAATCTTCGACGACGGGTACATACGTCGCAGCTGCTCAATGACCTGAGTCTGGTGAGCGTTCACGTGCTCGCGCGCCTTCGTCTCATCCTCGTGAATGTAAATGTCATTGCCGGAGGCGTCCAGGTAAATCACGCCGGGGTTACCGCTCGGCAGAGCCCAACGGCCACCCATCACACCCTGATAGTAGGAGGGGCACACACCCTCGCGGGCAGTCACAAAACCGATGCCGCCGCAACGGAACAGGTACGGGACGAAACCTGCCTGCTTCAGACCCAAACCAACCCAGGAGGTTGCGGTCACCTGCGAGTCACCAATCACCAGGGCATCCTTAGCGCCAAGAACATTGGTGTTACGCGGCAGACCGTTCGCCTTATCCCAGTAGAGTTCAGCCTTCTCAAACTTGGTGTACAGAACGCCCTTCTTGGATCGCCAGCTCACCGGCAGACCCTCCCAACCGGCAAAGTCGCTGTACCCACGCTGCTTCCACCAGTGCTCGTAGACGCCGGATTCCACCGCAACCGGACCGTACTTGGGGGTGTACATGACCACGCCACCCTTGAACTGCTGAACCAGCATGTCGGCGGCATCAGCGGAGGTGGGGAACGGCGCCTGAATCTCACCGGTTGCCTGCGCACCCTCCTTGCCGAAGGCGTTCTGCGCGGTGCGTTCCATCTTCTGCGCCGGGGTGGTCGGTTCCGGAGTCGGCTCGGGGGAGGGGGACTCGCTGGGGCTTTCCTGCGCCGACTGGGTAGGCTCGGCGCCCGCAGCAGCGGTAGCGGCAGTGCCACCGGGCGCGATGAAGCCTCCTGCGGAGTACACGCCAAAGGAACCGGCAGCAACCACAGCAAGGATTGTGCCGGTCAGAGAAACTTTCGCGATAGGAGACTTGATAGAAGGCATGCACAACAGTATACGATAGGCGCAACCCCAAGTAGAGAGCTTTTGAGGGATATTCAAATGAAAATACCAAAAAATATGCACCGCAGTGACAAGAATTAGACTCGGTGCGCAAACCGGTGCACAACTCAAAATAGAACCGGCATAAACCCCATATAGAAACGTCCCCTCCCACCCCGAATCTCGGGGTAGAAGGGGACGAATAAAAACTTATGAGAGCAGGTGGCGAACCCGCCTCAGCTCACAAGCATTGTTAAATGTCAGCCGCCTGAACCTTCAGCGCACGAGCCACGCCGTCGCGTGCCTCCGCAATCTGACGGTACAGAGCCGCAGCATCCTCAGGCAGAGATGCCAGGTACGCCTCGGTACGCTCCAGCAGCTCAGCGGTCGGCTCGCTCGGGTACATGCCACCAATAATCTGCATGGAAATCTCGTGCGAACGCGAACGCCAAATACCCTCAATCTGCTCGAAGTACGGCTCATCGTACTGGGCAATCAGCTCGGGCTTGCCGGACTTGAAACCGGAAATAGCGTAACGCTGAATCATGTTCGACAGCTCGCCGGTCACCATGATCTTGTTCCAGTACTCAGCCTTAGCCTCCGCGGTCGGAATCGACGCGTATGCCTGAGCGGCGTACTGCTGACCGTTTGCGGTGTTGTCGTTCTCCAGCTCCGCAGCAATCTGCTCGGCGGAGAAACGGCCACCGGTAGCCAGGCGGCACACCAGGTTCCAACGCAGGTCAGCGTCAATGTCCAGTCCCTCAAGGGTCAGCTCACCCTCGAAGAGGCGCTGCACGTTGTCGTACTGCTCCTCGGTGCGGGTCTGGTTGATGAACGCCTGCAGCAGCTGCAGCTGAGCATCCGAGTCGGGCTCTGCAACGCATGCCAGCTCCCACAGACGGTCAGCGGCACGGTGGCGGGTCTCCTCGCGAGCTTCAGGAGCTACGAAGGAGTGCAGAGTAGCGGACAGGTTGTTGATCTGGGTGCGCAGAGCGGTGGAGTTGGTCTCCTTACCGATGTTGTTCAGCACCAGGTCAACGTACTTACGTGCCGGCATCTGAGCGTCACGCACGGTATCCCAGAGCGAACCCCAGACCACGCCGCGAGCCACGGACGAATCAATGTCGCCCAGGTGCTTGATAGCGGTCTCGATGGAACGCTCGTCCAGGCGAATCTTGGCGTACGCCAGGTCCTCATCGTTCAGCAGCAGCAGGTCGGGGCGCTTCTTACCGAGAGCCTCCTCAACCACGGTCAGCTCGCCGTCAATGTCCAGCTCGATGCGGTCGGTGCGGGTCAGCTTGCCGTCCACCAGGTTGTAGAAACCAATTACGGCACGGTGCGGGCGCAGGGTCTCGAAGCCCTCAGCGTAGGACTGGCGGATACCCAGGTTCGAAATGTTGCCCGTCTCATCATTCTCAACCTCAACGGCGAGAGTATTCACGCCAGCGGTCTCAAGCCACTTAGCGCTCCACGCACGCACGTCACGGCCGGAGGTGCGCTCCAGCTCAACCAGCAGGTCGTCAAGAACGGTGTTGCCCCAGCTGTGCTTATCGAAGTACACCTTCAGAGCAGCCATGAAGTTCTCCTGGCCAACCCACGCCACCATCTGACGCAGCACCGAAGCACCCTTCGCGTACGTAATGCCGTCGAAGTTCACCTGAACATCGGCAAGGTCACGGATCTCAGCCACAATCGGGTGAGTCGAAGACAGCTGATCCTGACGGTACGCCCAGGTTTTCTCCGACGCGGCGAAGGTAGCCCACGCCTCCTTCGCGTAGCGGGTGTTCTCCGCAGCAGCCAGGGTCGACATGAACTCAGCGAAAGACTCGTTCAGCCACAGGTCGTTCCACCACTTCATGGTGACCAGGTCGCCGAACCACATGTGCGCCAGCTCGTGCAGAACAGTGATAGCGCGGCGCTCACGCAGAGCCTCCGCAACCTTGGAGCGGAAGACGTAAGTCTCCAGGTAGGTCACGCAGCCAGCGTTCTCCATCGCACCGGCGTTGAACTCGGGCACGAACAGCTGATCGTACTTCTCGAACGGGTACGGGGTCTTGAACTGCTCCTCGTAGAACTCGAAGCCCTGACGGGTCAGCTCAAACATGTCCTCAGCATCCACGAACGGCATGAGGGACTTACGAGCGTACACGCCCAGCGGAATCACGCGACCCTCAGAGTTAGTCAGCTCGCTGGTGACCTTCTCGTAGGGGCCAGCCACAATCGCGGTAATGTACGAAGACATGCGCGGGGTCGGCTTGAAGAACCAAGTCTTCGCACGGCCGCAACCGCACTCCTTCTCCTCAACCTTCACCTCGGGCTGGTTAGACACAACCACCCAGTGCGAGGGAACGCGCACAATAAACTCGAATTCAGCCTTCAGGTCGGGCTGTTCAAAGACGGGGAACACGCGGCGGGAATCCGGCACCTCAAACTGGGAGTACAGGTACACTTCGCCGTCGGCGGGGTCCACGAAACGGTGCAGACCCTCACCGGTGTTGGTGTAGAACATCTCTGCGTCAATGACCAGGGTGTTCTCAGCAGCAAGGTTCGGCAGCTGGATGCGCTCGCCATCCGCCAGGTCGGTGCTCAGCTCTTCGCCGTTGAGGTTAATGGACTTGACCGAGGAGGTGATGGCGTCAATGAAGGTGGAGGCACCTTCCTGAGCGTCGAAGCGGATTTCAACCTTCGAGGAGAAGACGTCTTTGTCCTTCGGCAGGTCGAGTTCAATACGGTACGAGTGCACGCGCTTAATAATGGATGCGCGTTCGGTTGCCTCATTGCGGGTTAGGTTCAGGCCGGGCATACAGCTCCCTCTCCTTAGATGTGAATAGCGTGCCGTGTTGACACGCCCTGTCATGGTGCGCTGGTTCCCGAGGTGCGCGGCTCCTGCGACGCTGCATACGTAGCGCTGGAGGCGTTCAAGTTTGGGCGCGGCGAATCGGGACACCAAAAAGTGCCATATCCCACAGTCTACCGTATAGGTGGGGGTCTAGAAGGCTCCGCATTACCCGAACCCGCGCGAATTCGATACAGTTAAGACAGAAAAAACCCAAACGGGGAAGCGTATCCCACCTGATGGATGCGCGGCGCACTCTAGCAACGGCGCTCAGAACTGAGAACCGGCGCCTCCCACGAACGCACAAACGCACGTCACACCAAGACAAAATCACCAGGAGAGTACCTTGCGCGTACACATCGCAACCGACCACGCTGGCCTCGAACTGAGCCACTACCTGATCGAGTCCCTCACCGCTGCGGGCTACGAAATGATTGACCACGGCCCCGCCGACTATGACCCGCTGGACGACTACCCCTCGTTCTGCATTAATGCAGCCCTTGGCGTGAAGCGTGACCGCGAGGCTGGCCTGGACTCCCTGGGTATTGTGCTGGGCGGTAGCGGCAACGGCGAGCAGATGGCTGCGAACAAGGTTGAGGGTATCCGCGCGGCTCTGGCGTGGAACCACGACACCGCGGCACTGGCTCGCGAGCACAACAATGCACAGGTCATTGCTGTGGGCGGCCGCCAGCACAGCAAGGAAGAAGCACTGGAAATCATCAAGGTCTTCCTGGCTACCCCCTGGACCAACGAGGAGCGTCACGCACGCCGTATCGGTCAGCTGGCTGAGTACGAGCAGACCGGCGACATTGCCGGCAAGCAGATTGACGCTGCCTAAGCTCTAAAATCTGAAGCGCATAGTGCAGGCTATGCGCCTCAGTCGTCTTTGCACCCCATATAATCCGCACTATTTCTAGCCGACAAGTTTTCGAGGAGAACCCGTGCCCGAAGGCCACTCCATCCACCGTATTGCCCGCCAAATCAGTGACGTCTTCACCGGCGAGCGCGTGCAGGTTTCCTCCCCGCAGGGCCGCTACGCCGAGGGTGCCGCCCTGCTGGATGGGCACACCATCACCGGGGCGTACGCGCACGGTAAGCACCTGTTCGTGACCTTCGAGAACGACCTGACCCTGAACGTGCACCTGGGTATTTACGGTAACTGGAGCTTCGGTGGGGATGAGACGTTCACGGGTGCTTCGAGCATTGGCGCGCCCCGCAAGATCGGCGAAAAAGAATACGCGGCGGGGGAGGGGGAACCCTACGCCGGTCCTCCCGAACGGAAGAGTACGGTGCGTTGCCGTATTGTTTCGGAGCACGGCTGGGCGGACCTGGTGGGCCCGACTATCTGCCGCACCCTCACTCCGGAGGAGGTGCGCACCGTCCGCTCCAAGCTCGGCCCCGACCCGCTCAACCCGGATGCCGACCCCGAACAGTTCTACCGCGCCGCACGTAAGAGCTCCCGCCCGATTGGCGTGATTCTGATGGACCAGGCGGCAATCTCCGGCGTGGGCAATATCTTCCGCGCCGAATCGCTGTACCGCCAGGAAATTGACCCGCTACGCCCCGGCAAGAGCCTCAGCGACGAGGAACTGGAGCGACTCTGGGAGGACAATAAGCACCTGCTGGTCATCGGCGTGCGCGTGGGGCGCATCATCACCACCGAGCCCGAAGACCGCCCCGGCGTGCCCGAAACCGAAGCGTGGCCCGACCACGCGAACTACGTGTACATGCACCACGGCGAGCCCTGCCGCCGCTGCGGAACGACCATCCGCATGGAGGAAATCGCCGGCCGCAAACTCTACTGGTGCCCCGGCTGCCAGGTCTAGTGATATTCGGCTCTAACTCACGGCTGTGGATACGAGAAAAGCGAGGAGTCCTCGATAGTAAATTGGGGCTCCTCGCTTAGCTCTACTGCTCTGATTTTGTGAGGGCTTATGAAGTGAAGATGAATTTCTCGCCCTTAGAGAGGCGCTGAGCCCACTCCTTCAGCTGTGCATTATCAACATTTCCACCCTGTTGCTTCACAAACTTCTGCAGTTCCGGCAGAATCAACTCCACCGGTTTGCCCTTCATAGTTGAGGCGATGCGGTCAAACTCATGCTGATATTTCTGAGTCGTTGCAGCAATCTGTTGCTGTACAAGCTTTTCCAAAGCTTTTTCATTAATCTTCAAGGTCACTGGATTTTCCTATCTAAAATAGAATATCTTCGAATAAGTGTACCATATTTTACGGTATATAATCCGCATTGATGCAAATATTCGTATTTGTCTCCGATTATTCTACTGGAGTGAAGTTTTTTGGGGTGAGGTAAGTGTGGTGGGGGGCCTGTATTGTTGGGTATGACGGGGGCGTGCGGATTCCGAGCGCGCGAGGAAACAAATCCGCATGTGGAAGCGGTTCTCACGATTCGTTCAGGATAGTTCTCGAGGGGGTGACGGGCTGGAGGGCGAAAATCCCGAGCGCGCGAGGGAATGTATTTTCGCCCGGAAGCGATTCCCGGAATCCCCGGAATGCAAAAAGGCCCCGACGCTTGCGTCGGAGCCTTTTTCATGGAGGGGATGACGGGAATCGAACCCGCGTAATCAGTTTGGAAGACTGAGGCTTTACCATTAAGCTACATCCCCGGAATGGAACTTGACCATAGTAGCGAGGTTCCATCTGTGCTGTCAAACTCTTTGGCGTGTTGGCACGGTTTTGTGTGCTGGCTTTGCCTGTTCTTGTGGGCGCTCGCCTCCTCTTTTTGTGCCGGTCTGCCCATCCTTATTAGGGGAGTACGCGCTCAGTGGAAATAAACCGCGCACGAGCTGCTGTGTTGGGCATTTAGCGGGAAAACAGGTAAACTAGGGCACTGACTGTGTTAAACACGCAAGTGTGCAACACGGTCGGTTTCACGGGGCGTGGCGTAGCTTGGCTAACGCGCCTGCTTTGGGAGCAGGAGATCGCAGGTTCGAATCCTGTCGCCCCGACGTGAAACGGTTGCCGCGACGCTACAAGGTCGTGGCGCTCTTTCCACTAAGCAACCGCGGCACACACGATTCGTGCCGCACCGAAACTATATGAGGAGATCACGGACGTGAAGACCGCCGTCGAGAAGCTCAACCCGACCCTCGCAAAGATTGAGGTCGAGGTTCCCTTCGCAGAATTCAAGCCCTACCTGGACCGCACCTACAAGAACCTCTCGGGTCAGATCAGCGTTCCCGGCTTCCGCAAGGGTAAGCTGCCCAAGCAGCTCATCGAGCAGCGTGCGGGCTTCGACTACATCGTCGAGGCATCCCTGAACGACGCTCTGAACGACTACTACGCACAGGCACTGGGCGAGAACGAACTCTCCCCCCTGGCACAGCCCGAGCTGGACGTTCAGTCCCAGCCCTCCACCGAGAACCGTGAGGCAGACGTCAAGCTGACCATCACCGTCACCGTCCGCCCCGAAATCGAGCTGCCCAACTACGAGGGCCTCGAGGTTGAGGTTGACGAGGTAGAGGTCACCGCTGAGGACGAGGTTCAGGCACTGGACGCTCTGCGTGAGCGCTTCGGCACCCTGAAGACCGTTGAGCGCCCCGCAGCTGACAAGGACTTCGTGACCATCGACATCGCCGCAGAAATCGACGGCGAGCAGGTTGACGCAGCAAACGACCTGTCCTACCAGATCGGTTCCGGCACCATGCTCGACGGCATCGACGAGGCTCTGACCGGCCTGTCCGCTGGCGAGGAGGCAACCTTCGAGACCAAGCTCTCCGGCGGCGAGCACGCAGGTGAGCAGGCAGTCATCAAGGTCAAGCTCTCCGCAGTCAAGGAGCGCGAGCTGCCCGAAGCTGACGACGAGTTCGCACAGCTGGCTTCCGAGTTCGACACCATCGACGAGCTGAAGGAAGACATCAAGAAGCAGGTTGCAGAAGCTAAGGTTGCCGAGCAGGGCACCCAGGCACGCGACAAGGTCCTCGCAAAGCTCGTTGAGCTCGTTGAGATCCCCGTCCCCGAGAAGGTTATCGAGGACCAGCTCGAGCAGCACTTCAACAACCCCAACGCTGAAGCAGGCCACGACACCGAGGAGCACCGCGCCGAGGTTCGCGCCAACACCGAGACCGCATTCAAGAACGAGATGGTTCTCGACGCTGTTGCGGACAAGGAAGAAGTGACCGTCGACCAGGCTGAGATGATCAACTACATCATCACCATGAGCTCCCAGTACGGCATGGACCCCAACCAGTTCGCACAGATGCTGGACGGCTCCGGCCAGGCTGGCGCACTGGTCGGCGAGGTTCGCCGCTCCAAGGCTCTGGCAGCAGTGCTGAAGACCGCAGTGGTCAAGGACACCAAGGGCAACGTTGTTGACCTGTCCAAGTACCTGGGTGAGGGCGAAGAGGCAGCTGCCTAAATCCCTGCCACGGTCTGCAAAAAGCCACCCCGCTAGAGGGCGTGCGCTGATTGCTTGAAACGTGTAGCCTCAGCGGGCATCCACCGAATTACCGGTTGGGTGCCCGCTGAGGCTCTTTTCACCCCAAACTATTCCGCCCTCAAGTTATTCCGTACCGAGGTTTTCGCATCTGCTTCACCCCCTGGCGAACGAACAACCCGAAGGGAAGCGGGGGAGAGCAACTATCGGTAAGGTAGTAGCAACGAAACTTTTCGCGTGCGCTCCGGCGCGTAAATCGCGCAAAGATGCAGCGAAGACCCATTAGAGAAGAAGAGGAAGAATGTCCAGCTACATGCCTCTGCCCATCGGCGCCTCCCAGGCAGCCGGCGTGGCGCCCGCGCCGTCTATGGCAACCCCCATCGTTGGTGCCCAGGAAGATTACGTCTACAACAGCCTCCTGAAGGAGCGCATTATCTGGCTCGGCTCCGAGGTGCGCGACTCCAACGCTAACCTCATCTGCTCCCAGATGCTGCTGCTTTCGGCTGAAGACCCCGAGGCAGACATCTACCTGTACATCAACTCTCCCGGCGGCTCCGTCACCGCCGGCATGGCCATCTACGACACCATGCAGCTCATCCCGAACGACGTGGTGACCGTGGTGACCGGTATGGCAGCATCCATGGGTCAGTTCCTGCTCACCGCAGGCACCATCGGCAAGCGCTACGCAACCCCGAACGCCCGCATCCTCATGCACCAGCCCCTCGGCGGTATTGGCGGTACCGCATCGGATATCCGCACCCAGGCTGAGCTGATTCTGGACATGAAGAAGCGCCTGGCAGAGATCACCGCTGAGCGCACCGGCAAGAGCCTGGAAACCATCCTGAAGGATAACGACCGCGACAACTGGTTCAACGCGGAAGAAGGCCTGGAATACGGCTTCTTCGACCACATTGCGACCACCGCCGGTAAGCTGCCCGAATCGAAGAACGCATAAGGGAGATGCACATGAACTACCTGCCGAACGATATCACCACCTCGGCGCCGGCTATGCCGAGCAACCGCTACGTGCTCCCCAGCTTCGAGGAGCGCACCCCCTACGGTTACAAGCGTCAGGACCCGTACGCAAAGCTGTTCGAGGACCGCATCATCTTCCTGGGCACCCAGGTGGACGACGCATCCGCTGACGACATCATGGCTCAGCTGCTGGTTCTGGAGGCACAGGACCCCGAGCGTGACATCACCCTGTACATTAACTCGCCCGGCGGCTCCTTCACCGCAATGACCGCCATCTACGACACCATGCAGTTCATCCGCCCCGAGATTCAGACCGTGTGCCTGGGCCAGGCGGCATCCGCTGCGGCGGTTCTGCTGGCTGCCGGTACCCCCGGCAAGCGTCTGGCGCTGCCGAACGCTCGCGTGCTGATTCACCAGCCCGCACTGAGCGGCCAGCAGGGCGGTCAGGCATCTGACATTGAGATTCACGCGAACGAGGTTATGCGTATGCGTGAGTGGACTGCGCAGACCCTGGCACTGCACTCGGGCAAGACCTACGAGGAAGTTGACCGTTCCATTGAGCGTGACAACATTCTGACTGCGGCTGCTGCCCTGGAGTACGGCCTGGTCGATAAGGTGCTGGAGTCTCGTAAGCTGCGTAAGCCTGCGACCAACACCGCTATTTCCCACACCTAAAGTTTTGAGGAATATCCCCGAGCGTTTTTCGGGGGAGGGGCGGCATCGCTTCGTGTGCGAGCCTTCGGGCTGGTGCGCGGTGCGGTGCCGCCCTTTTTGCGCCCGCCAGGGGTACGGCAAGGCAGGCTGATATGTTGCGTTGACCTGCGCTTTCTTGTCGGGCTTTAGCGTCACAGCCTACCGTCATATGCCGGAGTATCAGCCCCGCCGCCGTCATAAAAGACGCGCTTTGTCATATGCCCGGTAAGTCCGTTCATTTGCGGTGCGTAATTCTGAGTTCCGGGGTGAACTCCGGTAGCCTTAGAGAGGGAGAAAATTCGAGTATTTCATACCGGTTTCTCACTCAAACCACGGCGCCCACCACCCGCCGGTGCCCCTCCTGAGAAATCACCGCAGATATCAGGTCACTGACCCTTCTGCACCGATTTCACCACGCCGATCGAAAGGGAATCTTCGTGGCCACAGACATCATTGTGCCTCCCGAACAGCCCAACGCCAGCATGCGATGCTCCTTCTGCAAGAAGACTCGCGCGCAGGTTTTCAAGATTGTGCTCGGCCCGAATGTTTCCATCTGCGACGAATGCGTGGAGCTGTGCGAAGAGATCCTCACTGAAGAGCGTCTGAAGGTGAAATCCTCCGCGGCGGCGCCTGCATCTCAGCTGGCTACTCCGCGCGAAATTTACAGCTACCTCAACGACTACATCATCGGTCAGGACGCGGCGAAGCGGACCCTGGCGGTGGCGGTGTACAACCACTACAAGCGCATCCACGATATTGATAACCCGGTGCTGACCTCCCGCATTCTTTCGGCGACCGCGGGGGAGCAGGTGGAGCTGGGCAAGTCGAATATTCTGATGCTCGGACCGACCGGCTGCGGTAAAACCTACCTGGCGGCAACCCTGGCGAAGAAGCTGGATGTGCCCTTCGCCCTGGTCGACGCAACCACCCTCACCGAGGCGGGCTACGTGGGTGATGACGTGGAGAACATTCTGCTGCGCCTCATCAACGCCGCTGACGGTGATATTGCTAAGGCTCAGCGCGGCATCATCTACATTGACGAGATCGACAAGATTGCCCGCAAGGGCGGCGAGAACCTCTCCATCACCCGTGACGTGTCCGGTGAGGGCGTGCAGCAGGCGCTGCTGAAGATTATTGAGGGCACCGTGGCGACCGTACCGCCGGAGGGCGGACGCAAGCACCCGGCACACGCGAATATTGAGATTGATACCTCGAACATTCTCTTCATCGTGGCTGGCGCCTTCGACAATATTGACGACCGCATCGCAGCCCGAGTGGGTGCCGGCGGCATCGGTTTCGGCGCTGAACTGGGCGGTTCCGTGAAGAACCCACTGGACCAGATCATGCCCGAGGACCTGGCGCACTACGGCATTATCCCCGAGCTGATTGGCCGCCTGCCGGTCATCTCGACTCTGAGTGAGCTCAACGAAGAAGAGCTGGCTCGCGTGCTGACGGAACCGAAGAACGCGCTGCTCAAGCAGTACCGTCACCTCTTCGCCCTGGACGGCGTGGACCTGGTCCTCGACGACGCTGCGGTCGCGGCTATTGCCCGCCTCGCCGCCGAACGCGGCACCGGTGCCCGCGGCCTGCGCGCCATGATGGAGCAGATTCTGCAGCCGATTATGTTCGACATCCCGGACCGCACCGATGTGGTGTCCATCGTCATCGGTGAGGACACCGTGCTCAACGGCACGGAACCCCGCTACGTGCTGCAGGCGCCCGACCCCGAAACCGAGACCACCCGCACCGTAAAGGGGGAGGCGAAGGCCGCCTCCCTGAAGGAAGCGGACCGTCAGGCGGCATAACCGAATACTTCCAGCCGACAGGCTAGGGAATAAAGAAGCCGTCGCCCCTGTTATACGGGGTGACGGCTCACTAGCAGGTACTGCTCTCGCTGGCATGTCCTGAAGAACGTGTGCTGAAGAGCGTGTACCGAAGAATAAGCGCCGGCTCATAGAAGCGGCTGGCGCAACCGTATGAGAGAGGAACACTCATGGCTGAGAACGCACCCGCACAGATTGATTTCTGGTTCGACCCGATCTGCCCCTGGTGCTGGATTACCTCCCGCTGGATTGGCGAGGTGCAGAAGGTCCGCAACGTTGAGGTGACCTGGCGCCCCTTCTCGCTGTCCATGCACAACCAGGGCCGCGACCTGCCCGCCGACTACCAGGCAATGATGGACCAGTCCTGGGCGCCGACCCGCCTCATCACCGCTGTGCGCGAGCTGCACGGTAACGAGGTCATCAAGCCCCTCTACGACGCTCTGGGCGAGCAGATTCACCACAACAAGAACAAGGCTGATTCCTACCGCGACGCAATCGTCAAGGCGCTGGAGGAGGTTAACCTGCCCGCAGAGCTGGTGGATGTCGCCTTCACCGACCAGTACGATGAGCAGATGCGCGCCTCCCTGGATCTGGCGCTGGAGACTGTGGGCGGCACCGATGTGGGTGTTCCGCTGATTTCCATTAACGGTACCGCTTTCTTCGGCCCGGTCATCTCCCCGAGCCCTGCCGGTGAAGAGGCTGGTAAGCTCTTCGACGGCGCGCTGGCGCTGGCTTCCTACCCTGGTTTCTTTGAGCTCAAGCGCCCCCGTAACGTGGGCCCGATTTTCCACGGCGAAAACGGCGAAGCCTAAGAACCCTGCAATGTGCTGAGATTCCTGCAATGCGCGCAGGCTCGGTAGAGTCTGCGGTTTCAGAGCAAAAAAGTACCGCCCGGTCATGTTATTGACCGGGCGGTACTTTTCTATTCACTATGTTGCGCTGAAACGTGCAATCCCTGAAGCCTGCATTCTATGCGCGGTGAGCGCCGCTTGCAGAGGTAGCCTTGCGTGCCTTCTGCGCATTGTGCGTCTTCTGCGCCTTCAGTGCTTTCTGAGCCTTGCGCTGAGCTCTGTGCTCGAGAACCTTCGGGTGCGTTGCCCGCTGCACAATCTTCGTATCACGCATATGGAAGGTGCGGGTTGCCGTGTACTGAACCGCTGCGTCCGAGGTGAACGCCAACATTGCGAACACCGCAACGCCCAGCTGGAAGAAAATCGTGGACAGCGGCAGGGAGTGGCGCCCCCACAGCACGCCGCCGGTAATCGCCGCGAAGTTCAGCGCAGTCAACAGCAGAGCCAGTCGGCGCGCCTTCGACGAGCCGCGCAGCGTGCTCCACAGCAGGAACAGGTGCACCGCCGAATAAATCGCCACGAAACCAACCAGCACCGTACCGGTAATGGTCAGCAGCACGTCACTATCCACCTGATCGAAGAGGTCCAGCAACTCAATGTCGTTGCCGGAGCCTTCCTCCAGCAGCTTGGCACGCAGAGCTGGGCGGCTGAGCGCCAGAATGACGCTGTTGATAATGTCTGCGAGGGTCACGGCGATGAGCATACCCGAACCGACCAGCAGGCTCAGCGGCATGCGGTACGCCAGGTCGTGCGCGCTGGAGAGGTGAATTTCTTCCTGCTCCTGCGGCTCCAGACCCTCATTGTTCAGCACGATGACCGGGAGCGCGCCGTCCGTGCGGATCGCGTCGCCGCCGCCGTTACGGGCGTGGTAGCCGGAGGAAAAATCGTGCAGAATCTCAACGTGAGTTTCCGGGTGAGCGTACTGAATGGACTCCACAATGTAGTCGCGTTCAAAGTCGGTTTCAGAGTCAATGCGGTGCGTGACCTGCAGGGTGAAGAAGCTGAAACCCACACCGGAGTCGTACGTGCCCGCCGCCAACCAATCCACCTGGTGACCGCCCGGCAGAAGCCAGCCGTCCGGGGTTTTCCAGAAGCGCACGTGGTGGCGTTTCTCGGGGTTGCCGTCCACTTCCTTCTGGTAGGCGAAAGCCTGCGTCTTACCAAAAATTTTCAGCGGGGAGACCGGCGCCTCCGCGTAGGAGCGGCGGGTGATGGTGGAGAGAATAATCTTCCAGGAAGAGACGAGGGTGACGTTGTCAGCGCGGGTCCAGCCTGCGTCCTGCATGACCTGGTGAATCTGCTCCTCGGTGCCAATCAGACCGATATTGACCGGGTCACCGAGCAGACCGTCCGGGGTGCGGGTGCGCCCAATAAAGTAGTCGGGCACATAGATGCGGGTCATGATGGCGTGAAAACGCGGTAGCGTCAGATACGCGGTGACCGCCCAGAAAATGAAGGCAATGGGGAAACCCCAGAAAGAATGGCCGACCGTATTCGCCAGAATCATGAAGGTCAGCACGAGGGCCGCGATGCCGGCGAAGATGAAGAAGAGAGTGTCCCAGAAATCAACCCACAAGCTGCGCGGGACGAGGTCTTGCGCCGTACCGCGCGCGTCAATATCACCACGGTAGACCGGTGGCGAGGTAACTGGGGGAGCAACATCGCTACGGATAGGCCGCAGGACGCGTTTTTGGTGGGACATTCCCGCCCTTTCTGCAACATAGTTAGGGTCTTTGAATATCCATAACTATAGCAAGGGGCAGGTTATGTGAAGTACGCATTCCGGGCAGGGCTTAATCGCTTGGCTCGATAGCCCCGCCGCAGAAAAACGCGGTACCAACGCGAAAGTGCTGGCGTTGCCGCGCGAAAGAAATAAAGGGTGACCCTACTCGGGGAGGGGCTTAGCTTCCACAGCGGCACGTGCGGCGGCAATGGAGCTTTCGTGGTGCAGCATATCGCGGCTTTCACGCATGAAGCGCACCCACTTGCGGGTCAGGTCCTCAAGCTGCTGAGCGGTCAACGAACCGGAGGCGATGCTCGCCTCATCGGTGGCGGCGCTGGTGGAAATATGGTGAAGCCAGAGTTCATACACTTCGTTGGTGTAGCTGGCACGCAGCGCCTGGGCATGTTCACGTGCCTGGCTGATGTACTCGTTCAGGCTCGTGTGATAGTGCTGAAGCTGATTGGGGGAAATGTTGGTTTGCGCTCCTGGCGGCGTGCTCGGGGTTGAGCTCTGCCTCGCCTGAGGCTCTTGCGGTAATCCGGAAGATGAAGAGTGTGAATTCATAGTAATTATGGGTGCGCCTACTTTGGCGCGGGTCAGAGTCAGGACGCATCGCTGCGTCTGACGGGTGGTTTACTGTCGTGCGGTTGGTCGGGGTATGTCGTTACTCGTACCGGTGATTTGTCTGTTGCTGAAGTTGAATAGAGGGTTGTTCCTGATGGTAAAACCCTCGCATCAACAATCATACATAAAGTGACAGTCAATCTCATAAGGTTGATTATGCTCTTTGCACATTGATGAATATAAAAAAAGGGGTTGGAAATCCCACAGAATCCCCACAGATTAGCAGGTTAAACCCATATCGTTGGGGGAACCGCTAGTGAAGATTCTCAGAGGGCTGGAGCAGGCATCCACGGGCGCAGCTTGGACAAATCCTATAGTCAGAGCCGTAGAGGTCAGCCGCTGGGGCCTCACACCCGGCGAGCTACAACGAACAGTAGGCACAGAAAACGGGGCGGTACCGTCAACCGGTACCGCCCCGTCCTCAACGCTCAAGTAGCGTCATAAATTTAAGCGAACAACGCTCAAAATTAGGCGAAATTACTCAGCTGCTTCTTCCACAACGAGCACAACATCGCGAACCTCCAGCTCGCCCTCAGCCGCCACCAGGGACAGCTCACGAGCGTTACCGGCAGCCTTCAGATCAGCCATGCCAGCAGCAATGCGATCCAGCTGAGCCTGGGGAGCCGCAATAGTTGCGGACTCAACCTCGGTGCGCTGCTTAACCTTCGCGTCGCTCTTAGCCTTACGCAGGCCACCCAGAGCCTCAGCAACATCCGGCAGGATCTGCTTCAGCGACTCAATCTGAGCCGGGTCAGCGTCCGCCAGGACCCACTGAGCAGAAATGCCAGCAGTCGGGTTCTGTGCAGAGTACTCAGCCAGCAGTGTACCCTCCAGAATGGGCAGTGCCTGCGGCCACTCGGCGCGGTGCACGCTACCTGCACGCCACCAGGACCAAATCTCTTCGGTCACGAACGGCAGGAAGGGCGCGAACAGGCGCAGCAGAGCATCCAGGGTGGTTGCCAGCGCAGCCAGAACAGAAGCCTGCTCCTGCTCGCCGCGAGCACCGTACGCACGGTCCTTAATCAGCTCAACGAAGTCGTCGGTGAAGGACCAGAAGAAGCTCTCGCAAATCTGCAGGGCACGAGCGTACTCGTACTTCTCGAACGCTGCGGTTGCTTCCTCAATCAGGTACGCCAGGCGAGCCAGCAGGGAACGGTCCAGAGCGTTGATCAGCACGCGACCCTGAGCCTGAGAAGTAATCACGGACTTCTCGGTAGCGCCCAGGTTCAGCACGAACTTGGATGCGTTCAGCAGCTTGATGGCAAGGCGGCGGCCAATCTTCATCTGGCCTTCGTCGTAGGCGGTGTCAGCACCCAGGCGAGCCGAAGCAGCCCAGTAGCGCACAGCGTCCGAACCGTACTTCTCCAGCACCTCATTGGGGACCACAACGTTGCCCTTAGACTTGGACATCTTCTTGCGGTCCGGGTCGAGAATCCAGCCGGAGAGCGCGGTGTTGTACCACGGCACGGAGGAAGCCAGAGTCTCCGCGCGAACAGCGGTGGAGAACAGCCAGGTGCGGATAATGTCGTGGCCCTGCGGGCGCAGATCCATGGGGAAGGTCTTCGCGTGCAGGTCCGGGTCCACGCCCCAGCCGGTCGCAATCTGCGGGGTCAGGGAGGAGGTAGCCCAGGTGTCCAGAACGTCCGGGTCGGCGATGAAGCCGCCCGCTACGCCGCGCTGATCCTCGGTGTAACCGGGAGCAGCCTGAGATGCGGGGTCAACCGGCAGCATCTCTTCGGTCGGCAGAATCGGGTTCTCGTAGTCCGGCTCGCCCTCAGCGTCCAGCGGGTACCAGACGGGGAAGGGAACGCCGAAGAAACGCTGGCGAGAAATCAGCCAGTCGCCGTTCAGACCCTCAACCCAGTTCTCGTAGCGGCTACGCATGAAGGAGGGGTACCAGTTCATCTCACGGCCGCGCTCGATGAGCTTCTCGCGGCGTGCAGCGTCACGGCCACCGTTGCGGATGTACCACTGGCGGGAAGCAACGATTTCGAGGGGCTTGTCGCCCTTCTCGTAGAACTTCACGGGGTGGGTAATCGGCTTGGGGTCGCCGTCCATTTCGCCAGCCTCAACCAGCATTTCCACGACGGTCTTCTGCGCGGTGAAGACGGTGGCGCCCGCCATGCGCTCGTAGCGCTCGCGACCCTCGGCGGAGGTGATCCACTCGGGGGTTTCGCGGGAGAAGCGGCCGTCGCGACCGATGAGGGCGCGGGTGTCCAGCTGCAGTTCACGCCACCAGGTGACGTCGGTGGTGTCACCGAAGGTACAGATCATGGCGATACCGGCACCCTTGTCGGGCTGTGCCAGCGGGTGCGCCTTGATCTCGACCTCAACGCCGAACAGCGGGGAGGTGACGGTGGTGCCGAACAGCGGCTTGTAACGCTCGTCGTCCGGGTGTGCCACGAGAGCCACACAGGAGGGCAGCAGCTCGGGGCGGGTGGTCTCAATCCAGACCTTCTCGCCGTTGGGGCGGTGGAAGCTGATGCGGTGGTACGCACCGGGGCGTTCCTTATCTTCCAGCTCAGCCTGTGCCACTGCGGTGCGGAAGGTGACGTCCCACATGGTCGGTGCTTCAGCCATGTAGGCGTTGCCTGCTTCTAGGTCCTTCAGGAAGGCGAGCTGGGAGACCTTGCGGGAGTGCGCGTCGATGGTGCGGTAGGTGCGCGACCAGTCAACGGACAGACCCAGGGTGGTGAAGAGGTTTTCGAAGACCTTCTCGTCTTCAACCGCGAGCTCTTCACAGAGTTCAATGAAGTTGTTGCGGGAGATACGCGGCCACTTTGCCTGGCTGCGGTCGGGCTTGGGGGTGCCGTCTGCCTTCCAGGTGATCAGGTCACGGAAGGAGTCGTTGTCTGCCACGGAGGGGTCGCAGAGAACGCCGTAGTAGTTCTGAACGCGGCGTTCGGTGGGCAGGCCGTTGTCATCCCAGCCGAGGGGGTAGAACACGTTCTTGCCGGTCATGCGCTGGTAGCGTGCAATGACGTCGGTCTGGGTGTAGGAGAACATGTGACCCACGTGCAGGGAGCCGGATGCGGTCGGCGGCGGGGTGTCAATGGAGTAGACCTGTTCGCGAGTGGTGTTCTCGTCGAATGCGTAGGTCTTCTCGTCGGCCCAGCGCTGCGAGAGCTTCTCTTCGAGGCCTTCGAGGGCGGGGCGGTCGGGAACGTTAATCTGTACGGGCGAGTCTGAGCCCAAAATGTTTTCAGCCATAACGGCTATTTTCTCATATTCACGGCATTCTCTCAGCTCCAGGGGAATTCTGCGCTGTGCTTGCCTGTTCGTACTGCTCGATTGCGGCTTCTAGACGTGCCAGGAGGTGCCGGTACCGGCGCACAAATTGTGCCCTGCGTACTGCGGCGCGTACCCCGCCGGAGGCGGTGAGTTCCCGCCAGGAAGCGGGGTCGAGGTAGCTCTGCCCGAGCAGCAGATGCACCTCAGAACTGTAGGGGGTTCCGGTGGCGGCACGGATAGTGCGCGCCCTCTGTTGGAGGGTGCGGCGCCGCTCTTTAAGGTCGGTGATGTGCTGGTGCGGTATTGCTGTCATGTGGAGGCTCCCTATATGAGGAGTAATTGGCGATTCAGCGACAAACTCGGTGGAAACGGTAATGGGGGAGAGACCCCCTAATATGCTGCCCCTGATTACCTGCAGTGTATGCGCGAAAATCTGCAGTATCAATGCCCACGAATCCTTCTCAGCAGAGCGGGCGCGGCGTAGACTGAAGATACACGACCTTTGAGGAGTTGCCAATGAGTTCTCTGAGTATTTTTGGTTTGGGTACGTCTGAAACCGTTCTGCTGATACTGCACCTGGTGCTGGTTGCGTTGTGCCTCTGGCATTTGACGGTGCGTAGCGGCTATGGTGAGGCGCGTATGCGTTTCGTGCTACCCCTGATTGTGTTCATGCCCGGCGCTGCGGTTCTGTATCTGCTGTCTGCGCGTGAGGGCACGGTCCCTCCGGACACAATCAAGACTGGTAGTAGCTCGCCCGTGTACTTTGAGCACCGCCTCGGATTCCGTGACGGCGGTAGGAGTCGTTGGGGTCTGCCTCGCCGCCGCAAGAAGTAGCCTGACAGAGCGCCGGGCGGTTGTGGTACCAGCATCTATCTCACTATCGAAAATTTCAAAATATATGCCCGCGAGCCTGCTCGAACAGAGCACTCGCGGGCATCCTTCTCATAGGATTAAAGTATGACTGAGAACACCCACATTCCTGCATCTCCTTTCCTGCCCCATACCGGCGACGGCAAAGTTGCCGTGGTGACCGGCGCCTCCAGCGGTATTGGCCGAGCCACCGTGCAGCAGCTAGTAGCAAGCGGCTGGACCGTCTATGCTCTGGCTCGTCGCACCGACCGCCTCTACACTCTCTACGCGGAAACCGGCGCTCACCCGGTGACCTGCGACGTGACCGACGAGCATTCCGTCCGCTTTGTTGCCGAGCAGATCCTGGAGGAGCAGGGCACCATTGACGCCCTGGTCAATATTGCCGGTGGTGCTATTGGCGTGGATAAGGTTGCCGACGGCAAGCCTACCGATTATTTGAAGATGTACCAGATGAATGTTCTCGGTATTCTGCACATGGTGCGTGCCTTCGCGGAGGCGTTGCGCCTGAACGGTCACGGCACGATCCTGAACCTGACCTCCACTGCAGCCGAGCACGGTTACGAGGGCGGTGCCGGATACAATGCGGCGAAGTTCGGCGCTCGCGGCCTGACGGAGGCGCTCCGCCTGGAAGAAGCGGAACATAACGTTCGCGTGATTGAGATATGCCCGGGCATGGTGCACACCGAGGAGTTCTCCCTAAATCGTCTGGGTTCCAAGGAAGCCGCCGAGCGCGTCTACGCGGGTGTTGAGAAGCCGCTGACCGCAGAGGACGTGGCGCAGACCGTGACCTTTGCGCTGAACGTTCCGCACCACGTGAACCTTGACCGCATCACGATTCGCCCGGTGGCACAGCCGAGCCAGTTTAAGGTGATTCGTAAGGAGAGCTGAGCTTGCGGTGTGCCGTGACGATTGAGCCTTAGTGAGGCCTTGACTTTGGTAGCCCCGCCCGCATCCCTATCTGGATGCGGGCGGGGTGTTTCTCTGTGTTCTCGGCGTGTAGAGAAGGCATACATGAAGGTGCCCGTGGGGTGTTGAGAAGCGGGGGAGAGGCATGAAGGAGAACTTGAGGGAACTATAAAGTGGTACGTGAGACTTCAAGGTTCATTAGGGTGAAAATGGTGAGTCGAAATCACCTATGGAACACCCTATATTTTCTTCAAATGCAATCAAAAGATAGGGTTATATGCCTTCGTGTGTCAGTAGATGGGCGTAAAATTCCCGGATTGGTCTGCATTAAGCCTCAACTTAAGGGGTGGTTTTATAACGATTTCGTTACAGTTGGGCAAAGATGGCGGTAAGCATGCTAAACGTCCAGGGGCAAATGCTAGCCTTTTAGCAGTCACACCCATGTAGTGGGCCTACTGCACCTTCAAAGACGGGGGCGAACCACGGTAGGCTCAACACCGATAATCAGAGATCGAGGAAAAATGTCGAAGACTACCCGTCGCGTTTACAAGATCGCAGCAGCGGCAGCCTTTACTGCCGGTTCCGTGGCAGCAATCCCGGCAACTTTTGCGGCAGAAGCACCCGCTGACCAGCAGCAGGTTGTCGACCAGAAGGCAACTGCTCAGACTTCTTCCCTGCCTGGCGGCAACGCAACTGAGGCTCCTAAGGCAGAGACCCCCAAGGCTGAGGCAACTCAGGCTCCTAAGGCGGAAGCTCCTAAGGCTGAGGCTACCGAGGCTCCCAAGGCAGAGGCTCCTACCCCCACTGCTCCGGCAACCGAAGCTCCCAAGGCTGAGGCTCCGAAGACCGAAGCACCCAAGGCTGAGACCCCTGCCCCCACCGCTCCTGCAACCGAGGCACCTAAGGCTGAAGCACCCAAGACCGAAGCTCCTAAGGCTGACGCTACCGAGGCTCCCAAGGCTGAAACCCCCAAGGCAGAGACTCCTGCCCCCACTGCTCCTGCAACCCCTGAGCCGACCACCCCCTCCACCCCGGCTCCCGAGGCAAAGCAGGCTGATCCCTCCGTCATTATTGAGAATGCTCACTTCCCCGGTGACGCGCAGTTCAACACCGTGAACGTTGTTGGCACCGGCTTCTACGGTGAGAAGGTTGGCCCCGGCGTTCAGGTCAGCATCTACGCACTGGATGCAAACAAGCAGGTCACCGGCGATGCTATCGCTACCGTCTCTGTGTCTGCAGATCAGATTCAGGACGGCTCCTTCAAGACCGCCTTCACTGTTGAGGCAAGCAAGCTGCCCGCAGGCGCATCCTACGCTCTGGTTGCTGTCAGCAACCCGCAGGGTCAGCCCGATCAGAAGCTCGTGGCTCTCTCCTCCTTCAAGGTCACCGATTCCGCTTCTCCCGAAGCTCCGAAGACCGACGAGACCCCCGCCCCTGAAGCTCCCAAGCCTGAGACCCCCAAGGCTGACGAGACTCCCGCTCCCGTAACCCCGGCACCCGAGACCCCGAAGGCTGACGAGACCCCGGCACCCGAGGCTCCCAAGACTGAGACTCCCAAGGAAGAAACTCCTGCTCCGGAAGCCCCCAAGGCTGAGACCCCCAAGGCTGACGAGACCCCCGCTCCTGAGGCGCCCGCGGCACCCGAGAACGCAACCC
The DNA here is from genome assembly GCF_001812205.1 of Rothia sp. HMSC069C10. Taxonomy (NCBI): domain Bacteria; kingdom Bacillati; phylum Actinomycetota; class Actinomycetes; order Micrococcales; family Micrococcaceae; genus Rothia; species Rothia sp. HMSC069C10. The sequence goes on along the minus strand of NZ_KV808297.1, from coordinate 75,475 downwards.
TCACCACCGAGGATGCTTCCCTGAACCCGAACGACCAGTACAACGTTCTGACCTTCAACGGCTCCGGTTTCACCCACGAGTCCGTCGCTAACGGTGTGCAGATCGCTATCTTCCGCCTGGATGCAAACGGCAACATCACCGGTGATGCTCTGGCAACCCACGATGTGCCCGCTTCTGAAATCGTGAACGGCACCTTCCGCGTCAAGGTCAGCGTTCTTGCTGAACTGCTGCAGCCCGGTTACGCCTACGCAATGGTGGCAACCAGCGACCCCAACGGCCCGGTACACCAGGTGGCAGTCACCACCGCTACCGTGAGCGATGCGAACAACCCCGCACCGACCCTGCCGGCAGCTACCGAGGGTGACAACACCACTGTTCGCGATAACGGCGACGGCACCACCAGCGTCTTCACCGCTGAAATGCGCGAAGATGGTTCGGTTGTCGTAACCGAGACCCGCATGCCCACTTCTCAGGCACCCAAGGCTAAGGTTGGTAACGCATCCGCTGCTACCTCCTCTAACTCCAAGGGCCACACTGTAGGTGTCTCCGGCACCAAGGGTTCTTCTTCGGCTTCCTCGAAGCCGCAGCTGGCTAACACCGGTGCTGAAGGTGTTGCAGGTATCGCAGGCGTTGGCGCCGCAGCTCTGATTGCTGGTGCTGCACTGATGCTCCTGCGCCGCCGCAGTCTCTAATAGCTCAGCCTCTATAGGCTAGGCTCTGAATATCTGATACTCGCCGCAAGGTGAGTGATTCAAGTGCCGCCAATACTCTGAAAGGGTATTGGCGGCACTTTTGCATGCCAGCAGTTTTTGTTGAGCTGTTCTTTGGATCTGGGGGTAGTTGTGTGTGGCAAGGTGTGTGCGGCAAGCGGGGTGAGAGGGGTGGCTCTTCCGTATTGGGGGTGCAGGCTGGCGTAACGGAATGATTTTGTCGACTTATTTTGTGCGTGGTTATTGGTACGCACGCTTTTAATCAATGTGCGGGAAAAGGCGCTGTGACCTGCATTTTTTCACTTAAAAGAAATAAATTAAATGCATGAATGTGCAGAATATTTTTATCTCAAATCCATTAAAACTGCATATGCATGCAATAAAACCCTGAGTCTCAAGGGAGAGTTGAAAAATTTCGCCTAGTCCATGCATTTTGAGTGCTCTTGGTGATGTTATGGAGAGTAAAAAATATGCTGTGTGGGTTATTGCACAGGAAAATAGTCAGGATGTAAAGCGTCTTTACAGCAATAACAAGAAAAGTATTGTTAGTGTGGAATTACCGATAAATAGAGCGATTCCCTTCGCGGTAACTTCCACCATTACATGAACGTTATGGCTAGTCCGTACGTTATAGCGTTCATTCCCGAAGAGGCACCCGTCCAGCTTCGATCCGTGGCACCCTCCGGAGGGTATCGTTCACACTCACAGAAAAGGTGTGTTCCATGCCCGAACCCGCTCACTCAAAAACCCGTGCAACAGCCGCTATTGCTGCATCTGTCCTGTCCGTTACCGGTGTTGGTGCTGCGCATGCAGATGTGCAGGTGCAGAATACTGGCGGAATTGCTTCATCGACTGCGGTAGAACCCGACAATCCCCCCTCCGCAGCAAACGCAACCCCCATCGAAAACGTCGCTACCCAAACCTCCCCGCAGGTGTACGTCGAGCAGGGTGTCGTCATTAACCCGGCACGTTCCCAGAGCATCACCGTCACCGGTGAAGGCTTCACCGGCGGTGCCGTTGAACGTTACGGTGTGGCGGTGTACGTGAGCGAATACCGCCAGTACCCCCTCTACGCACTGGGTCGCGGCTCCGCAGTGACGATGACCCTCGTGCCCGAACTCGATGTGGACGGTGGCCGCTTCAGCACCCAGCTGACCCTGCCCGCAGGCACCCTCGACCCCAACCAGCAGTACGTCGTCGCAACTGCCGTGGTCGACCCCGGTAAGGGCTACGCAACCGAGGACCCCTCCTACAATTCCTCCGCACCCCTGGAAGTGCTGCCCGCAGACACCCAGGATGAGCCGCTCAACGTTCAGATTCTCTCCGGTCAACTGGAAATCCCGCAGGAGAAGAACCTGGTCGTCTACAAGGTCACCGGCCTGGGCGAGGCGCAGGCTTTCGAAGTCATGACCTACGCCTACGCCCTGGATAGCCAGGGTAATCGCATCCTGCTCGCTGCCTCTCCCGCGCATGCCGACGTTGTGAACGGCACCCTCCTGGACGGCATTGAGGTGCCCGGATCCAGGTTGGAAGAAGTGCAGGCTGTTCACGAAGACCTGCGCTATGTGCTGAGCGTTGAGGTTGCACCCTCTGCCGCTAATGGTTACACCGCCCAGGAAGTTGAGGTTCCTTTCATGAATGGTTGGAATGTACAGCACGGCTCCGCTCCGGTTGCCACCGCCGAGCGCGCAATGGCGGAGCAGGCGCAGTTTGAGAAGAAGCAGTTCCAAGAGGACGCGCAGCCCGAGCAGGTCGCCCAGGCTACCCCGAGTGCGCAGTCTGAGCAGGCTGCCTCGAATGCTCAGTCCGCTCAGGCAGTTGCCGCGAGCCCCGTCGAGCAGTTCGACCACGTACTGCCCGAGAACGACCCGCGCCGCCACTACAGCCTGCCGCGCAACACCGTCTTTGACCGCGTCCACGACACCACCGAAGAACAGACCAACAACACCGCTAACCCCGTGATGACCGCCCGCCTGCACGTAGAAGAAACCGTAGTTCCCGAAAACGACTCCGAGAAGACTCTGACCGTGCGTGGTGAGGGCTTCGCCGGCGTCGGCTCGGTGCACCTGATGGTTAGCGCTATCGATGAATACGGAGTGGCTACCGGCGGCGTGATTGCGTCGGCTGATGTCTCTGAGATTGATGCCTCCGGTGCTTTCACTGCCCAGGTGCAGATTCCTGGTTCGGCGCTCAAGCCCGGCACCACCTACCGTGTGAGTGCTGTGGCGGAGGATGAGCAGGGCACCGTGCGCATGGTCAACGGTGGCTTCACTGTCGAGCGCGATGGCGTGGATAGCCAGCCCGCAGCCCCCCTGCCCACTACCCCTGAGCAGGATGCGCCCACTGTCGAGGCTCCCGTAGCCGACACTCCCGCTGTCGAGACTCCCGCGGTCGATGCTTCGGTGCCTACTGAGCCTGCGGCTGATCAGGCTTCTGTTACCGAGCAGAAGGCGGGGGAGAGCGGTGCTGAGCAGAAGAAGGACGCTCCGGCTGGTGTTCAGGGTGCTCCTGCGCAGAATGTTTCTGCACAGAATACCTCTGTGCAGAAGACTGAAGCGCAGAAGGTCGAAGCACAGGCATCTGACTCCCAGAAGGTTGCCTCCGGTGCCCAGCAGAAGCGTGAGCAGTTGGCGGCTACTGGCGCCTCCAATATGTTGGTCATTAGTGCCGCTGGATCGCTGTCACTGCTTGCCGGTATGCGTTTGAGCCGCCGTCGCCGTAGTGAGATGCAGCTCAGTTCTCGCCGCTAAAACGGGTCAATTATTGCCCCACTAGGCAAAATACGCATATAGATGTAGGGATGTCCGAAATGCAAGATTCGGGCGTCCCTACATCTTTAACTTTTTCTAAGGTTATACCTATAATTTAGAGTGCTGTCATAGACGGTACTATCACTCTTTACCACCTCGTTCACCCGAGGTGAGGAGTCGCTGTGAAGCGCCTCCGGTCACCGATATCAGAGAACCGTTATTCTGCGCCTACTTCCGACCTTTGGGCGCAGGAGTCACACGACGATTCATCACACTCACTCACGAAAATAGGTGACCATGTTTTCCACGCAGCGAACTGCTCGCGGCGCGGCGCTAGTAGCGTCCGCAACCCTCGGTTTGGGGGGTGCTCTCGCGCCTGCAACTCTTGCTCCCGCAACTTTCGCGCCTGTTGCCTACGCTCAGACTCAGCAGCCTGAAAAGCCTGAACTTCCCATCGCCGTTGCCACTGATGTGGTTCAGCACAGTATCTCCTTGGTTTTACTGGCTCAGACTGGCGACTACACTCTTCTGCAAATCGGCGGTGTAAATTCCCTGGACCAGGTGAAGGTTCGCCTGTCCGCCATCTCCGTTGAAGATGGCGTTGTGGCGACCATGACCGTACCCGCAGCCCAGATGACTGCCTCAAAGAATGAAGAAGGCAATATTGAGCTGAGCATCCACCAGCGCCTCAACGTTGAGCAACCGTACATGGTGGAAATTGAGAATCTGAGCAACGGCGAGACTGTCTCCGTTGAGTTTATGCCCGAGTACGGTGTAACAGTCGACGAGATTATGGCTAGCAGCCAGAACATTTTCTTCCCTGACACCCCTGGCGTTCCCCGTGCTAACCGCGTAGAGGCGAATCCCGCCCCCGAGGTGTCCCTGAGCCCCAGTGCATCCCCGAGCGCCGCGAAGGATAGCCCGCGCCCGACGGTCGCCCCGGTACCTTCTGAAGCGCCGTCTGCATCGCAGAAAGTTTCGGCTCGTCCTTCTGCGAGTGCATCTGCTAGCGCCTCGGTGAGTGTGTCCGCGAGTGAGTCTGCTTCGGCGAGTTCTTCTACCGATGATGCGGCGCCCGCTGAGGTGACCGAGGATCGTCTGCTGGTGCACTCCCGCTCCGATCGGGCTCCCGCGGAGACCCGTGAGGCGACCCTGGAAATTTCCACCGCAGAGCTGCGCGGATCGGATGAGCTGCAGCCGATTAGCGTGCGCGCTAGGAACGTTGCGGAGAGTGGCCTGGGCTATGACGTGATGGTCTTTGAAATGCCTGCTGACGGCGGTGCCGTGGGTTCGCCGCTGGCGACCACGCATGTGAGCCCTCAGCAGGTGACTGATGCTTCTTTCTCTGCTGATTTGAAGGTTCCCGGTACCTCTTTGAATGCGGGTAAGCGCTACCGTGTGGTTGTGGTGGGTGGTAACTCCACTGAGGAGCTGCAGCTCATGGCGACCAGTGCTTTTGGTGTGAGCGTGATTCAGCGTGCGGTTCCTGTTGACCCGGCTCCGAAGCCTACGAATACTGTTGTTCACCCGCAGGTCCCGATGATTTCTGATGCGAACCAGCGTGTGAGCCCTTCGGCCCCTTCAGGTCGCGTGGGCTCTTCAGATACCTCTGCGGACGCTCAGGGTTTGGTGATTGATTCTGTTGCTAAGATTCCCTCGGTGGATAGCGCTCTGGGCTATATTGTGCAGGCGCAGCAGTCGGCGCGTGCGATTACCGCGCAGGCTCGTAGTTCTGTGGCTGAGACTGCGGTGGTTCCTTCGACGATGGTGATGTCTGGTTATGCAGTGATGTTGCCGGGGCGTACCGTGGTGAACCTGTTGGGTTACCAGTCTACTGAGGGGGAGACGGTGACTGTTGCTTCGCCTCAGGAGAATGTGGGTGCTGCAGGTTCGGGTAGTTTCTATACGCGTAGCTCGAAGTCGCGCGGTGATTCTGCCGGTTCGAAGCTGGAGGCGAGTGCTCAGGATAATGGCCCGCTGCCGGAGGGTACCTTGCCGCTGAGTATTGCTCTGCTGGGTTCGGTTGCCTTTGTGGGTACTGCTGTTGCGGTTAACGTGTATCGTCGCCGCCTTGAGGGTGCTGAGGAGCTGGGTGCCGAGTAGTTCAGCTATTTGTTGCTTAGCGCTGTGAGGCGTGGCTCTCTGTAGGGGAGTTTGTTGAGTGGGAGGCGTTCTGCTGGATGCGTGCTGAGTGGGTGCGTGTTTGGTGGGGCGCCTTCTGTGTGCCCGGATGTTTGACTCTATTGCGCGGTGGTCTGGTGCGCCTTAGGGTGGTGTAAAAATTTCTTTTTGGTGCACTCTGGGGAATATATTTTGACATTCGAATTTTGCGTTATTTATATCTCAGTAAAGTATTTAATTCCCTTTTATTTCGGCAATTATCGCGACATAAAGTTTTAGCACGTGAATGCAATGCAACATTAAGTGCAATATCCGTGTTAGGCTAGGGTGTAACCGACGTACTGGTGCGCAAATACCTGGATAGAAACACCGGCTTGTGGTGAGCCTTCCCTAGTCCACGCTTTGCGCCTACATCGATCGAAATGGCGCACATGACTATCACTCGACTTCCGAAACGCATTCATGCTCTTTCGCTTGTAGCCGCTTTAGGTGCAAGCGCTTTTGTGCTTCCTGGCGCCTCCGCAGTAGAGGCTGAAGCAATTAACGTGAATGATTGCCTGGCGGCTCTGGTTAATAGCGAATTTAATTCAAGCTGCCCCTACGAAGACCTCGAAATTGAGGTCGATACCATTGAGATTCAGATTCAGTCCATCAAGGACGGTCAGGCAACCATCAAGCTCACACCCCTCTATGAGGGCGGCTACGTGGGCGATGCCTCTAGGGTGTACCTGGTAGTGCAGTACTACGGCACCACCGGCACGGTGCTCGGATCTGATACCTACGAGCCGTCCGCACTGCAGGTTGAGCGTGCTGACGACGGCTCCATGCTGGTCACCTTTGAGATGCCGCAGATGCCCCAGGAAGGCTACTACTCCATGAGTGTCATGGACCTGGTGACCTCCGATGCGGGCTACGGCGAATTCATGATCTCTGAGGGCTCCCTTGTGCCGCACACTATCCCGGTAGAGGAGGACTCTGACGAGGTGATGGTGGACAAGAAGGAAGCTGCCCACCAGGTGCCCACCATTGACGAACTGAAGACGCTGGAAAAGCTCCGTGAAGAGGAGCAGAAGAACCAGCAGGATGCAGATCAGAAGGGTAGCAAGGATAAGGTTAAGACTGAGGTGCCTTCCGAATCTGCTGAAAACCTGAACCTCGAAACCCACACGCAGAAGCTAGAGCAGGTCCCCGGCGGATCGACCTCTTCTCGCGATACTCAGACCCTGAGTGTTGCGGAACTGAAGGTCGCCTATGCTGAGGTTCGCTCTGATAAGGAAACCAAGCCGGTGACTATCAGTGCAGCGCGTCTGCACGCGAATGCGGCTGGCTACGACCTAATCGTGGTTGAAACCGATATGAGTGGCAACCATAAGGGTGATGCGCTGTCCATTACACACATCAGCTCTGATCGCATCGTGAATGGCGCGTTCAAGGAAGAGGTTGGCATGCCCGGCTCTCTGCTGAAGACCGGCTCGGTGTACACCGCCTACCTGGTGCGTGCGGACGATACTGAGTATGCGGAAGAAGTTGTCTCGGTGCGATTCAAGGTCAGTGGCGAGGCGACCGGCAACTCAACCTCCTTGACGAAGGATGAGTCGCCCCGCCAGGATGCAAACGCATCGCTTACGCCCAGCGCCAATACAGCCGAGGCGACCGGCGCCACTCAGGGTAGCCCCTCCGCTGCTACTAACGCCGTCTCGACTCGTTCTGATGACACCCAGTCGGGCTCGGGTCAGTCTGCCGCGAGCGCACCCCGCTCCACTCTGGATGCGGTGAGCGCCATGTCCAAGGCAAAGGAAGCGAAGGCTGAGCGTCAGCGTCAGGCTCTGCAGGCTTTGGCTCAGGCACGTACGATCGCTCCGCGTTCGGCTTTTGAACCGACCCGCACCAATCAGATTTCGGCGTACAGTTCGGGTTCTGATCCGGCATCTATCGCTGCTACCGCGAAGCTGGATGCTTTGACGGATGAAGAAAAGGCAGCGTCGGTAGCTTCTGGTAACGGAAATAAGGGTTTCACCCCCGTGGTTCATTCGGAGTCTAATAATCGTTCAGCTACGGTGAACTCGAATACCACTCAGGTGCACTCCACCGCGAATGCTGATCGTCAGGATGGCGTGAAAGCTGTAGCTTCGGCGGCGTCTCCTGCTAGTGAAGAGGTTGCGCAGCACGGTGTAGCTTTCTGGGCTCTTGGAGGCGCCGGTTTGGCGCTGGTGGTTGGTGCCGCGTGGATGGCTCACCGCAGGGGAGTCCTCGGCGGCTAACGCCCCTAATCCGTGCTTTTTGACGGCATCGCATAGTATGTTCGTTGTTTCATGAGGAATGCTCGCCCCCGCTATCTGTTGGCGCAGATCGCGGGGGTGAGTCGTGCGTTCAGGGTGTTCAAAAAAACTCTACCCTCGCGTGAATAAACCTTAAGGTTCGTGATAGGGTTGAAATAACCGATAAATAGATGCGAGCTATTGTCAGGTCTTCTTCACCTGAAATATGAAGCGGAGTATGGTACGACGAATCCGGGTGTATGGCGCACTCGGGGGTCCGCGCGGCACATGAGGAACGGGCAGTAGCACGCACATTTCCACCATGAAAAGACGCATTGCATGAGTATTTATTCAGCGAAGCACCGTATTGTCACCGCAACCGTTTTGGTTGCGGGGCTTCAGTGCGGGCTTGTTGTACCCTCTGTCGCAACGGAAGCACCCGTCACGACGCACTCTGCCGTGCAAAAAACCGCGACCTTGAACGCGAACCAGGCTGAAGACAATCAGGAGGCACAGGGCGCCGCCTCCACCATCACCATGAAGGCGCAGCTCAAGGATGGCGGCTATCTTCTACGTTGGACGGGCTTCCCTAAAGATCTGGAGGCCTCCAGCGTTCTGGTTGACGTGAACTTCTACACCCCTTCCGGTGAGTACGGCGGCTCCGTCCTGGAAAGCCCCGCCCTAACTGAGGGGACCAAGGAGGGGGAGTTTCGCCTCCTGATGAGCCCGGCGACGGACTCTAATGTCGTGTACGTAATCGTTCTGGAGGATACCGCGCACGGTGTCTCCTACGAATTTTTTGTGACCGAGCGGGGGAACCGCCTGGTAGAGGCTGCTGACCCGCGCAACGGCAAAGCAAAGCCCACCGAACCTCCGGTCGATATTGAGCGTGAAGAAGCAGAAACCGCTGACGCAACTGTTACCCCAAGTCCCGAGGCGGTAAACCTGCCTTCGCCGACCGCTACGTCATCCACCGATGCGAACGGTGACGCGGTTCGCCGTACCGTAGACAACCCGCAGAACAAAGATTCTGGCCAGTACGTTATCTCCGAAGACAATAGCGTGTACGACCCGATGAACCAGCGCAAGGGCAAGGCGCACCTGTCCATTCAGGACTCGCAGGGTGACTCTCAGGATGATACGAAGCCGGTCACAGTCCGTGCCACGAACTTCCCCCAGAATGACAAGGGTTACGACCTGATCGTCATGGAAATCGACTCCAATGGCAACACCGTGGGTGACGCGCTCGCCATTGTGCACGTTGGCCCGGAATCTATTTCTGCGGGCGCTTTCGAAGCGGTGATTGGTGTGCCCGGTGCGTCCCTACAGATTGGTAGGACGTACCTGGTGGCGGCTTTTGATGCTGCCGGTGACGGTAACCTTCAGCTCAATACGGTGCGTTTTACGGTGACTCAGGCGTCTTCTGAGGGCGGTGGATCATCGTCCGGTTCTTCGTCTGTGAACGAGGAGAAACCGGTTGCTGTACCTTCCGCATCTACCTCTGAGACTGCGGACGCATCCGGCGCGAATGCACCCGCTACGGGTTCCACGTCTAAGACCCGCGGTATTCAGGCTGATACCGCCATGGCTCCGGGTACTAATGACGCCACGATTTCTATTCCGCGCGCTACCGGTAGCTCTGCCACCGCGTCTTCCTCGGCGCTGGGGTACCGCACCGGGGAGGCGCAGCCTGTTGAGGTCGCGACCCCCGAATCTAACCTACCTTCGGGTACTGATTCGGCGGCGCAGTCTCGCCGTGCCGCGATTCTGAACGGTTCTTCCTCTCAGGTTCGTACTGAGCCTGGATCGCCGAACGGTGTGAAGGCAACGGAGGCGCAGATTACCCGCAACATGGATAAGAGCTCGCCTCTTCTGCCGATTTTGGTGACCCTGGGTGGTGGCCTGATTCTGGGTGCTTTGGGCATGTCACGCATGCATACCTCGAAGAAGGATTAGTCGCGTAGGAGTTGGGGGTGGTGGCGGCCCCTGTTGCATGTTGAGGGGGTATTGCCCTGTCAGTGTGCTGTGAGGTGCTTTGTCATAAAACGGTTCACTTGGTATGTATCTTGAGAAATTCTCACTCTATCGATATAGTAAGCCTGTCCTAACAATGTCGATAGCATGGATACACACCAATGAAGATTTTCACATCTGGCACCCGCCTCTCCAAGGGAGCCTGCGCCCTCGCCGTCGCTGGCGCTGTCGCCCTACCCCTGGCACCCGTCCTCGCCGAGAACATTAATATCGCCGCACAGAATGTTGCCGCACAGAATGTCGTAGCTGGCGACCAGGCAAGCACCGGCGCATCCTTCGGTTGGGGCGTGCGCGCCTCCTTCCTGTCCTACAACGGTATGCCCCGCGAAATGACCGACGGCGCAGCCTGGGACGCAACTGCAAAGCAGTTCACCTTCACCCCGACCTCCACCACCGTCTCTGAAGACGGCAAGCAGGTCACCCTGCAGGCTGCCGGCCGCCTCTGGTTCACCGGCCACTGCGCCGAAGGTCAGGACCCCGAAACTGGTTGCGCCCTGAACCTCACCTTCTCCAACCCCCGCGTGGAACTGAACCTCGCTGACGGCACCGGCTCCCTCTACATGACCGTGCGCACTAAAAACTACGCCTCCGGCAAGTTCGAGGGCCCCATGGAAGTCAAGATGGCGACCCTGAGCACCGGCACCGCCAAGCAGAGCGAGAAGGACGGCTTGGTCAGCATCAGCGGCATCTCCGCGAACCTGACCGCCGACGGTAACCACGCCTTCTCCGACTTCTACAACGAAGGCGCCAGCCTCGACCCGCTGAGCATCTCCTACACCGGTAACGCAGCAAACACCCCCAAGAGCGCCTACAGCGTCGCCGAGTCCTACAACACCGGCGCGGGCGTGAACCTGCCCCAGAACACCGCACGTCTGGGCAAGAACCACATTGTGCATGTGGCACCCCCGAGCTTCAGCGGTGACACTACCTACACCGTGCTGACCAGCTCCAACCTGAAGATGACCGACACCGGCGTCCTGAAGGCAATCAAGGGCGTTTTCGCTGTGGACGCTGACGGCAACCGCATGCTCGTCATCGGCAGCGAGACCAACAAGCCCGAGCTGTACACCGTGACCGCTGAGGGTAAGCTCGTCTCCTCCGGCACCTACTCCGACGTAGACCTCGGTGCCAACACCGTCAAGGCAATCGGCTACAACCCCGCCAACAACACCTGGGGCATCCTCAGTATTGACGGCCAGGGCGGCGGCAAGCTGACCATCATTGACGCATCCGGCAAGGCAACCTCGCAGGCTCTGCCGAAGCCCGACTCTATCGACCCGCAGGTTGTGAACGCCTACTCGCTCGACGAGTACTACGGTGACTCGTTCTCCAATAACACCGTGACCCTCGCGCCGCTGCCCGACGGCAGCTTCGTGTACGCGCCGTCGACCTCCATCTACGATGCGGCCGGCGAAAAGGTGGTTCAGAAGGGTCACCTGCTGCACATGAGCAGCAACGGCGTGTCCCTGGTTCCGAACTCTTCACCCGCAGGCTACGACACCGCCCTGCCCTCGACCCTGGTCAGCCCCAAGGGCTACATTTACCGTTGGAACAACTGGTACGGCGGTAAGGTGCAGATCCTCAAGTACGAGAACGGCACTTTCAGCGTGGTCCGCGAGTCCGCAACTCTTGAGGGCTTCGAGAAGACCGAGGTTGCCACCATGTTCCTGACCCGCGCGGGCAACGTGGTTGTGGTGGATGCTTCCGGCTCCCGCCTGGTGTTCATGGATGACAACCTGAACAAGGTGAACGAGGTGGTGCTCTCCTCGATGCGCAAGACCGACAAGAGCGGCGGCTACAACGCTCTCGAGCTGCCCAACGGCGATATTATCTACCCAACCAGCTTCGAGAACCCGAACACCTATGAGGATCAGCTGTGGCTGAACCGCCTGGCAGCGAACTCGGCACCGACCCCGGCACCCGAGCCGACCAAGGCACCTGAACCGACTAAGGCACCTGAGCCGACTAAGGCACCTGAGCCGACTAAGTCTGCTGAGCCTACCGTGGCACCGACTGCTGAGCCGACCGTCGCGCCTTCTGCTGAGCCTTCTGCTGAGCCTACCGTGACTGCGGAGCCGACTGTTGCTCCGACCGAGGCGCCGACCGCAGAGCCCACTAAGTCTGCTGAGCCGACTGTTGCGCCCACCGAGGCACCCTCTGCTGAGCCGACCGTTGCTCCCACCGCTGAGCCGACTGCGGAGCCTTCTGCTACTGCAGAACCTTCTGTCACCGCAGAACCGACTGCTGAGCCGACCGTGGAACCCTCTGCAACCGCTGAGCCCAGCGTGACCGCAGAACCCACCGCAGCACCTTCGGAAGAGCCCACCTCGCCGTCTCTGCCGACCGCATCCGTGGCTCCTTCTGTAGCCCCGAGTGCTTCTGCAACTCCGAGCGCATCGGTGAGCGCTTCCCCGACCGCGGTTCCGAGCGTTCCCGCTGTGACCCCCTCGGTGAGCGCGTCTGCATCCGCTAGCGCGTCTGCTTCTTCGAGCGCTTCTGCGAGCGCATCGAGCTCCGCAAGCAGCTCCAGCAGCGCATCGGTGACCGCATCGGCTAGCGAGTCTGCATCTGCGAGTGCATCCGCGTCCGCGAGCGCTTCCGCAAGTGAGTCTGCATCCGCGAGCGCTTCTGCTTCTGAGAGCAGCACCGCTGACCAGAACGCAGCCGGCCACAAGGGTGGCTCCAACGGCGGTTCTGACGCAGGTTCCGGCGCCTCCGACAACTTGGGTGTGAGCGGCTCCAACGGCGGTTCCTCTAACGGTGGTTCTTCCGCAGGTGGTTCCTCGACCTCCGGTAGCTCCTCCTCGAAGCTGGCACAGACCGGCGCATCCGGCGCTATGTTCGCAGCAGCAGCTGGTGCTATCACCCTGGCTGCAGGTACCGCACTGGTCGTGGCACGCCGCCGCAAGAGCTAAAATTTAGCCTTCGTGCAACACCCCGTTTCGTCACTCGTGTTCATGAGTGGGGAAGCGGGGTGTTCCTTTCATACAATGGAAATATGACTATTCTGAATGTAATCGCAACCTCGCACGGCACCGACTCGGTCGCCGGTCGCGAGGCTATTACGCTGATTCGTGAGCAGATCAAGTTCCTGCTCGCGCAGCGTAACGACGGCGTGGAGTACCGTATCCACGCCGCATATGTGGATGTGGAATCTCCCAGCGTTGATGATGCCGCAGCCTCTCTGCCCAATGATGAGCCCTGCGTGATCGTGCCGATTCTGCTGTCGACCGGTTTCCACACTCAGGTGGATTTGCGCCGTGCCGCACGCAATAGCGGTATTGAGCGTATTAGTATTGGCGAGTCTCTGGGCCCGGATGCGCGCCTTGCCGCACTGACCCGCGCCCGCCTGGAAGAGGCTGGTTGGACTCCCGGCGACGGCCCTGTTGTGCAGGGTGCTGCGGGTTCTTCTCGTGCTGATGGCCGTGCGGACATGAGCCGTGCCGCTGAGTTGCTGGCTGAGGAACTGAACACCCCGGTGCATCACGGCTTCGTTGCCGCTATCGATCCGAAGTTCCACGAGGTTGTTGCCGAACATCAGCCTAAGTTTGCCGCGACCTACCTGCTAGCGGAGGGTTTCTTCGCCGGTAAGATGCGCCGTGATGCTGAGTCGACCGGTGTGCCGGTGAAGGTTGCCTCGCCGCTGGTGAACGCGCAGGGTGGTGCTTCTGCTGCCGTGGTGGCGGAGTGCTTTATTGACCGCATGGATGCCGCTATTGCCCAGCTGGATGCCGCCTAGATGACTTAAAATCAGGCTAGTGCGCTCGCTGTTCACTCACCTGATTCGGGGCTTCTGAAAATCCATACAAAAAACCTCGGGACGTTATGTTCCCGAGGTTTTTTGTGTTGCTGTGTTTGAGTTGTGAAGTGTGAGTGTTTAGGCGGTCTTGAGGTAGACGTCGCCGTCGCGGACCTCTACGGGGTAGACCTTGATGGAGTAGGAGGGGTCAGAGACGCACTCGCCGGTGGTCAGGTCGTAGACCTCCTTGTAGAGGGGGGAGGTGATGGTGGGGTTGCCGTTCTTCTCGCCGACGATGCCGCGTGCGAGGACCAGTGCCTGGCTGTGCGGGTCGAGGTGGTCGCTGGCGAAGATGCCGTGCTTGGTCTTGTAGATCGCGTACTGGTAGCCGTCGACCAGGGCGACTTCACCCCAGTTTTCTTCGAGGTCAGATTCGGCGCAGATGCGTACCCAGTTCTCAGCCATGGGGGTTTCCTTTCGAAGTGGTGGTCTGCGCCGCGCGGGGTGCAGGACACAATAGCGGTTCGTGTGTTCTTTGTTTGGAGTTTACCTTATGAAACCCACATTTGGAAATGGGGCACGCGGAGGGTGCTAAAGGTTATTTTTACCCTAAAAAGACGACCTTGAATTTTGTAGATTAGCCTTACCTAATTTAATTTCAGGTAAGGTAAGAATACCCTATTTCAGCCCGATATTCCGCGGATTTTTTAGAAAATTTTCCCAAAAAATGCGGATTTTCGATGCCTCGACCCCGCGCTAGAGTGTACGATAAAAGTCGTAGTTTAAAACGCCTTTTGACTGCCTGAAGAAAACAACATAATCCCACACAAAAATGTTTCGTAATTTTCAGATGCATTCTAAAGAAGCGGGTGCTTCAACTACTCGGTACGCATCAGGTACGAGCCCAACGGTACGGAAACTAGGAGTTCCAATGCTGGGCACGATCCAGTCGCACACTGAGGGTAGATAAGTGCCATGAACTACCTGCATTACAACTAGGAAGGAAAATCCATGTCGCACACCCCCCGCAACATTCTCGTTGTCGGCGCAGGCCCCGCTGCGTGGCGTTTTGTACGCGCGTACCACGAAGGCGCTGAAGCTGCCGGTCGCGCAGCGGACACCATCACCGTCCTCAACGATGAGCCTTACATCCCCTACGACCGCGTTGCTATCGAGCAGATTTTCAAGGACACCGAGAAGGACCTGACCCTCGGTGATCCCGAACTGTGGAATGCAGAGAACATCAACCTGGTCAACAACTGCCACGCAGAGAAGCTTGACCGCACCCGCCGCGTTGTTACCGACACCGAGGGCAACGAGTACCCCTACGACGTGCTGGTCTTCGCGACCGGTTCCCGCGCGGTTCGTATCCCCATTCTTAACTCGGACGCCGCACACGTCTTCCGCACCATTGACGACGTGAAGAACATGGTCTCCGAGGTCAAGCGCCTGCAGTCCACCCTGGGCCGCGCACCCCGCGGTATCGTCGTCGGTGGCGGTCTGCTCGGCCTCGAAGCAGCTGAGGGTCTGAAGGACCTGGGCGCAGAGCCCACCATCCTGGATGTGGCTCCCTGGCTGCTTTCCGTTGAGGTTGACCAGGGTGGCGGTTACGCCGTGAACGCCCAGATTAAGGCAACCGGCATTGAGATTGAGACCGGCGTGTACATCTCCGGCATCAACAAGGATGCTGACGGCAACGTCGTCTCCGTCTCCATCGCAGATTCTCCCTCTGAGGATGCAGAAATCCGCACCCTGCCCGCCGACATGGTGGTCTTCGGTGCCGGTATTCGCCCCAACGACGAGCTGGCACGCGACGCCGACCTGGCACTGGGCGAGCGCGGCGGTATTCTCGTCAACGACGCATGCCACTCCTCCGACGAGCACATTTGGGCTATCGGTGAGGTCGCCTGCGTGCTGGGCCGCACCTGGGGTCTGGTCGCACCGGCTAACGCTATGGCTGATGCTGTGGCAGCTAACCTGCTCAACGACAACGAAGAAGCTCAGGTTGAAGAGTTCGACATCGCAACCAAGCTGAAGTTCTCCGGCGTTCAGGTGGCTGGCTTCGGTGACCGCCGCGGCACCACCGAGGGCTGCCTCGAGGTTCTGTTCGCAGACCCCGCACGCGGTATGTACCAGAAGATCGTGACCAGCGGCGACGCAAAGACCCTGCTCGGTGGCGTGTTCGTCGGTGACACCGCTCCCTTCGACTCCCTGAAGCCCCTGCTCGGTCGCGAACTGCCCGCTGAGCCGAACGTCTACCTGACCGCAGCTGGCGGCGGCGACGGCATCCCCGACACCGAACTGCCCGACGACGCAATCCTGTGTTCCTGCAACAACATCAGCTTCGGCGCTGTCCGCGAGGCTATCGTTGACGGCAACCACGATGTTGCATCGCTGAAGTCCTGCACCACCGCGGGTACCCAGTGTGGTTCCTGTGTCCCGATGCTGCAGAAGACTTTGGAACAGCAGATGAAGAAGATGGGTCTGACCGTCTCCAAGGCACTGTGTGAGCACTTCGACTTCTCCCGTGCTGAGCTGGCTGAGGCTGTGCGCCTGACCAGCCTGGATGACTTCGACTCCGTGCTGGCACGCTTCGGCCGCGGTGGCGACGGCTGTGCTATCTGTAAGCCGACCGTTGCGTCGATTCTCTCCTCCTTCCGCAACTCCTACGTCCTGGACGCAGGCCGCGGTGGTATTCAGGAGACCAACGACCGTGCGCTGGCAAACATGCAGAAGAACGGTACCTACTCCGTCGTTCCGCGTATTCCCGCAGGTGAGATTCCCGCTAAGAAGCTGGCTGTTATTGCAGAGGTCGCTGACGAGTTCGGCCTGTACGTGAAGATTACCGGTGCGCAGCGTATCGGTATGTTCGGTGCTCGCCTGGAGCAGCTGCCCTACATTTGGGAGCGTCTGGTGGATGCTGGCTTCGAATCCGGTCAGGCATACGGTAAGTCCCTGCGTAACGTGAAGTCCTGCATGGGTTCGACCTGGTGCCGCTTCGGTGTTCAGGACTCGACCGGTATGGCAGTCAAGCTCGAGAACCGTTACCGCGGTCTGCGTTCCCCGCACAAGTTCAAGTTCGGTGTTTCCGGTTGTAACCGTGAATGTGCTGAGGCACAGGGCAAGGACGTTGGTCTGATTGCAACCACCAACGGCTGGAACCTGTACTTGGGTGGTAACGGTGGTGCGAACCCCGCTCACGGTCGCCTCTTCGTCAAGGACGCCTCCAGCGAGGACATCATCCGCTACATTGACCGCTACCTGATGTACTACATCCGTACCGCAGACAAGCTGCAGCGTACCGCTCGCTGGCTCGAGGATCTGGATGAGGAGCACGGCGACGGTCTGGCACACCTGCAGTCCGTCCTCATTGAGGACTCCCTGGGCGTGTGCGAGGACCTGGAGCGCGACATGCAGCGTCACGTTGACTCCTACGAGGACGAGTGGGCGGCAACCCTGCGCGACGAGCGCCGCCTGCGCCGCTTCCGTGCCTTCATCAACGAGCCCAACGGCAGCGACGAGGGTTCGCACCTGTACGTGCTGGAGCGCGAGCAGATTCGCCCCGCAACCCCCGAGGAAATTGCGGCGGCAGAAGCTGGCGAGTCCAACACCGTCCTGCTGACCGGTGCCAAGATTCCCGTGGGCAAGCCCAGTGACCTCAACCCGGTCCCGGCAGCGTAGTATGTGCCCGAAGATTCCTCCGTTCCCGCCCCGCGAGTTCGCCACTATTGACGAAATCCTCGCGGGCGGGGCGCCCGGGCACACCCTGGACGATAGCGTGACGGAACGCGGCATCCTTCTGCCCGGCGAGCCTGCTGAGAACCCCGGCAAGGTCTACATTGTGGGTGGCGGCCCCGGTGCCGCTGACCTGCTGACCCTGCGTGCGGCACGTGCCCTGAGTGAGGCGGACGTGGTTCTTCTGGATCACCTCGCCCCGCAGGAGTACGGTGAGTACGCGCCGAACGCCCTCATTGTTGATGTGGGCAAGGTTCCCGGTAAGCACGCTGTTCCGCAGTCCCGCATTCAGCAGCTCATGATTGATTACGCGCTCTCGGGTAAGACCGTGGTGCGTTTGAAGGGTGGCGACCCGTACGTGTACGGTCGCGGTGCTGAAGAGCTGGATGCGTGCATCGCCGCAGGCCTGGAGGCTGAGGTCATCCCCGGCATTACCAGCGCCATCGCGGTTCCTGCGCGTGCGGCGATTCCGGTGACCCTGCGTAAGGTATCCTCGATTTTCACCGTCATTTCTGGTCACTCCGGCCTGTCGGAGACCGAAGTGTCGGCGGTTGAGGCGACCCTGCGTGCCCAGGGCACCGTGGTGCTGCTGATGGGCGTTCGTACCCTGCCCGATACGGTGGCGTCTCTGCTCTCTCGTGGGATTGAGGCTGACACGCCGCTGGCAACCATTGAGAACGGTTTCTCTGAGAAGGAGCGCGTGACTGTCACGACCCTTGAGAACGCTCAGGTAGATTGCGCATCGGTTAGGGCGCCGGCTATTACCGTCATCGGTGAGGTCGTGCATTATGCTCGCGATGATCAGAACCGCTTTGTGAGCGAGGTTCACGAGCGTCTGCGTGAGCGTTCCACCTCCTAGAGGTGGTGCGCTAGATAGCGCGGTGCGTTAGATAATATTGCGCAGCCCCGCATCCTTGGTTTTTCCTAGTTGCCAAGGAGCGGGGCTGTTGCTGTGCCTGCTGTTATTGCTGTGCGTGCAGATGCTAGATGTTGGGCGGCTGAGGCGCTCGCAGGCGGAGTAGCGCCGGGAATGCCGCGGCGCAAAAACAGCGTCAAAAAAACATATGAAAGCGGGGCGGGTATCAGTTGATACCCGCCCCGCTTTCGTCAGGGGTATTGCTCTCAGAGCCTAGTCTCGGAGCTTAGAGTCTCAAATCCTAGAGCCTCAGAGCCTAGACCTTGAAATCGCTGCTGCTACCGGAGCTAGAGCCACCGGAGCTGCCGGAGCCGCCACCGCTAGACTTGCTTGCAGAAGCAGAGGGACCCTCAAAGACCTTGCGGAATTGGTCGCTGTACTCCGACACGAAGTACTCGCGGCTGGTCACGCGCCACTTGCCCTCGGCGTACACCACGTAGATCACGACATCCAGGGTGCTTGCCTTCTGAACCTCACCCGTGCCCTTCTGGTAGATGGTGTATTCCTTGACGACATCCCGGCAGGGGAACGCCACAACAGCCAAATCGGAAGAGGCAAGAGCCTTCGCATCGAGATCGTCACGGATGCTCAGCTTACTCTCGTAGTCCTTAGTCCAACCACCCGCAGCGTAGAGCTTAGCAATAGCCTTCAGATTGTTGACCAGACCGCTGTCAGCGCCGTGGACCAGACCCTTGAGGTACTGCAGGTCGCCGTTGTACATCGCAGCAATGTACGCGCTCTGGTAAGCAGCCAGGGTCTTGTAGGCGCCCTCGAGACTGACGGTACGCTGAGCCACCGTATCAATGACCGGGATCGGGACGTTCTTCGCGGGGGAGGTGTCGGTCGGCTCAACATAGTGCGCAATGGCGGGCTTGTACTCGTACTTGACGTCGCCAATGTACTTCTTATAGTCCTTCAAGAACTCGTCGGACGGAATAATCTTCGCGCTACTACGGCTTGACGAGGACGAAGACGAAGCGGAGGCCGAAGCCGAGGCAGACTCAGAAGGCGAAGCCGACACAGACGCCGAGGGGGAGGCGGAGGCGCTCGGGGAGCCGGAGAAAGTGTCGCCGCTACCGGTGGGGCGAATATCCTTGTTGAAGGCGCATCCTGCTAGAGCCAAAGCACCGGCGGTCAGACCGCCAAAAAGAACGGTGCGGCGGGTCAATCCGTTTCGGTCGTTAGCAGAGAAGCTGGTGTGTGCACTCGGCCGGAAGGACATGGTATCTCCTGAAAGTGGTTGATCGAGGTAGCTCGCTTCACAACGCTGTGATGCGTACGAAAGGATCCGCCTCATCGTTTTTGTATTGTGTGCGGTACAGGGGGGGTACCGGGATACGGGTGTGCCGGAGCGTGAACTGCGGCGGTATGAAGTATCCACTTCTTACTATAGAAGACTGGTTTTAAAACTTCGTCAAAAAACCCTGAACATTGTCTTTAAGACGCAATAACCCAAAGTCGGTGAGGTGCAGGGGAGTGCGCCTCCTCGACTTTGGGCTAGTGCATATGGAATTGATGAGACGGGCTGCTCTCGACTAGGGTATTAGACCCCTGCGGATTTAGACCTTAGTGGAGCCGCGACCCGAGGACGAAGAACCGCTAGAACCTGCGGAACTGGAACCAGCGGAACCAGCGGAACTAGAAGAGTCGGAAGAGCCCTTGCCGCCATTCAGACGCTCGTTCAGATAATCGTTGCCGATTCGCCACCACTTACCCTCGGTGTAGAGCATCACGTGCGGAATGGCTACCTGAGTAATCGCCGGTATCTTGCGTTCGGTGCCGTCCGGCTGATGGATGGCGGTGGCAGAATACTTGGCGTCCATCATGATTTCTACGTAGCCGTCACCGTTCTTCAGGGCGGTTCGAGGCTCCGTATTCCGCATGGAAATGCTGCACGTGAAGTCCATGTACCAGCCGTTCTGCTCATACAGTTCCTTGACTGCTTTAACCTCGTCGATGGCGCTCTTGTCTGCCGGGTAGGTCAGCTCAATCGCCTGATCTGCATAGTGGCCATCCTTGAGCGCGGTGATTTGAGCACTGTAGTAGGCACGCAACGTCTCGTAGGCGCCCTGGAAGGTCGGTTCTTCACGGTGCGGAACGGTCTTGAGGGGCTTAGGTACGTTCTTCGCAGGGGAAGAATCCGTTGCGGGCTGGTACTCGCCCATGTATTCGCCGGTCAGCTTCAGAGGGCCGGGGTACTTTTCCCAACCCTCAACAAGTGCGTCCTCAGATACGGGTACGCGTGCCGCGCTGGACGAGCTGCTCTTAGCGCTTGCTGATGCGGTCGCCGAAGCAGACTGTGAAGCAGACGGCGAACTAGACGCAGAAGCGGTCGCGCTCGCGGAAGGGGTGGGGGAGCCTACCTTAGCTTTTGCTTCTTCGCTCAGCGGGCGAATATCGGAGGCGCAACCGGCCATGAGGGAAACCGCGCCACCGAGCAGCAGGGTACGGCGGCTCATAAGGCGGGAAACGGCGGAACGGGTGCTCGAAGAGGGTGAGAGCATCGGTGAACTCCTTGATTATTCCCGAGGCGGGCTCGGGGCACCCGGCGGCGGGCGCGTGGTTGTATGGCGTGTTGGGTGAGGTCGTGAAAGGGGGTAAAACTTCAGGCAAATGCCGCGGTTTCAGTCCACATCCGGAAGTGACCTCGGGCGCGTACATGCTGCTGGTGGAGCGAACGGATACGCGGTGAACTCATCTTTGAGACTGCTATGTTCACACTCCGGTGAGAGGGTAGATGCTATCGAATCATCATTGATGTGTTGCACGATTCATTTTAGACTACTTTGAATTCAAAATGCACGAAAATACACCTTAGTAATCTCTGTGAGTCTATGGATCACTCAAGATATCAATCACCGTAAAGTATTGCGACTATGCTCTGTTGATGGGGAGCTATTTGATGAGGTGGATGCTTTGGTGAGAGGTGGCGCGCATGTTAAATTAAGTGATTTCAATCATATTTATGGTCTGAAAAATGAAAGAGTCTCACCCCAGTGTTCGCAAAAGATGGGGGAGAGGAGAGGGATTGGCTCAACCTTCTGGTTGTGAGGAGGCCTTCAGTAGTTCAGGAGAAATACCCGATTCAACAAGGGGAAACCCGCTCAACAATTCCCAAATATGCACTCTATTCACCCGCTATGCATTGCTGAATCATTCAGAAAAACCGGTTCCCACACGGGGTGTTGAAGAGATGAAAACGTGCAGGGGTGAATATCTAGTGGAATTACATCGGTGTTCACCCCATATCTTGTGGTTGCACTGACTGCAATCCCATGGGCTCCCACGAAAAAATCGAAACCCACTTAAAGCAACACCGGGGGAATGCAAAAACATACATCCTTAAACACGCCCGAGCGTGGGGTGAGGCAAGACCCCTTAAGCCCCCTACTCGCTCTAAATATCGCCGAACGAAGAACCATTCTGTTTTGTGTCCCCGGCATCGGCGCATCTGAATAGTACTGTTCAAACCCACACCCCGCGGGGTTGCATACAGGCACAAAAGCCACATAAACTATTAGTGTTTGCAACGACCCGGCCATCACCGGCGAGCAATTCGGAAGAACGGACCGCACCTGCGGGCACCCGCCAATCGCTGCGGCGAGGGTGTCTTAGCGGAAGAGATGTAGTCCCAGTAGAACCGGACGGTTAAGCCCGATATAGCTGTAATAAGCGACTGATACCCGCCCAACGCGCCGCTCTTCCGGTGGCTAGGTATCGCGGACACGCGACACCCCGCTAGCCCCGGGAGGGTTCGGTGCGTTGAGCTGTTAAATCAGTAAGCAAGGTGGTACCGCGCCGCATCCCGACCCCCGGAACAGCCCGGGCAGGTCAGTGATGCCCAGGCGTCCTTGCACCCGTCATGTCAATCCTCACCCGCTGAAACGGTGCGGACGACGAGTGCTACGTACCCTGTCGCCCCAACCTCTCAGCGTTGAGAACAACAGATAAGGGCGCACAAACACATGTCCCATGTTTACCCCAAGGCGAGCGCCTTCGAAGCCGCAGGAAGCGGCGTCACCGCATCGCCCAAGTTCCCCGCACTCGAAGAGGCAGTCCTCGACTACTGGAAGAAGGACAACACCTTCTCCGCATCCGTCGAGAACCGCCCCGCAGGCGAAAACGGCGAAAACGAATTCGTCTTCTACGACGGCCCTCCCTTCGCTAACGGCCTGCCCCACTACGGCCACCTGCTCACCGGCTACGCCAAGGACCTCGTCGCACGCTACCAGACTCAGCGCGGCCACAAGGTAGAACGCCGCTTCGGCTGGGACACCCACGGCCTGCCCGCAGAACTCGAGGCAATGAAGCAGCTCGGCATGACCGACAAGCGCGAAATCCTCGAAATGGGCATCGACAACTTCAACGACGCTGCCCGCGCATCCGTGCTCAAGTACACCAACGAGTGGGAAAAGTACGTCACCCGCCAGGCACGCTGGGTCGACTTCGAAAACGACTACAAGACCCTGAACGTTGAGTACATGGAGTCCGTCATCTGGGCGTTCAAGCGCCTCTACGATAAGGGCCTGACCTACCAGGGCTTCCGCGTGCTGCCCTACTGCTGGAAGGACGAGACCCCCCTCTCCAACCACGAGCTGCGCATGGACGACGACGTGTACAAGGACCGCCAGGACCAGACCGTCACCGTCGCATTCCGCCTCACCGCAGACACCGCCCTCGGCGCTGACGAGAAGGTCGCCGCAGAACTCGACGGCGTCGAAGCACTCGCATGGACCACCACCCCCTGGACCCTGCCCACCAACCAGGCGCTCGCCGTTGGACCCGAGATTGAATACTCCGTCGTACCCGGTGCAGGCAAGTTCGAGGGCCGCTCCTTCCTAATCGCCTCCGACCTGCTCGGCTCCTACGCCAAGGACCTCGGCTACGAAGGTGACAACCCCGCCGAGGATGCCGCCGCAGCCGTCACCGCACGCTACACCGGCTCCCAGCTCGAGCACGTGCGCTACACCCCGCTCTGGGACTACTTCGCGGACACCGAAAAGTGGGGCACCGAAACCTCCTGGCAGATCCTCGTCGCCGACTACGTCACCACCGGTGACGGTACCGGCATCGTCCACCAGGCACCCGCCTACGGTGAAGACGACCAGAAGGTCTGTGAAGGCTACGGCATCCCCGTGATCCTCTCCCTCGACGAAGGAGCAAAGTTCCTGAACCTCTTCGCCGAGCCCACCGCCTCCGGCTCCACCGCCCTGGCTGAGATTGCAGGCGTGCAGGCATTCGACGCGAACCGCACCATCATCAACGCCCTCAAGGCAGACGATGTGCTGATCCGCGAGAAGTCCTACGTGCACTCCTACCCGCACTGCTGGCGCTGCCGCACCCCGCTCATCTACCGTGCAATCACCTCCTGGTACGTGAAGGTCACCGACTTCAAGGACCGCATGTACGAGCTGAACAAGCAGATCAACTGGATTCCGGAAAACGTGAAGTACGGCCAGTTCGGCAAGTGGGTTGAGAACGCACGCGACTGGTCCATCTCCCGTAACCGCTTCTGGGGCTCCCCGATCCCCGTGTGGGTTTCGGACGACCCGAACTACCCGCGCATGGACGTGTACGGCTCCCTCGAAGAGCTCAAGGCAGACTTCGGCCGCCTGCCCCTAAACAAGGACGGCGAACCCGACCTGCACCGCCCGTACATTGACGAGCTGACCCGCCCGAACCCGGACGACCCGACCGGCAAGTCCACCATGCGCCGCGTGGAAGACGTGCTCGACGTCTGGTTCGACTCCGGCTCCATGCCCTACGCACAGGTGCACTACCCCTTCGAGAACCAGGAATGGTTCGAGAACCACTACCCGGCAGACTTCATCGTCGAGTACATCGGTCAGACCCGCGGCTGGTTCTACGTGCTGCACGTACTGGCGACCGCGCTCTTCGACCGCCCCGCGTTCAAGAACGTCATCAGCCACGGTATTGTGCTCGGCTCGGACGGCCAGAAGATGTCCAAGTCCCTGCGTAACTACCCGGACGTCTCCGAGGTCCTCGACCGCGACGGCTCCGACGCAATGCGCTGGTTCCTGATGTCCTCCCCGATCCTGCGCGGCGGCAACCTGATCGTGACCGAACAGGGTATCCGCGAGGGTGTTCGCCAGGTCATGCTGCCGCTGTGGAACGTCTACCACTTCTTCGCCCTGTACGCTAACGCCGCCAACAACGGCGAAGGCTACAGCGCAAAGCTCAAGTACGACTCGCAGCACGTGATGGACCGCTTCATCCTCGGCAAGACCCGCGAACTCATCGAGCAGGTCACCGCAGCGATGGACTCCTACGACATCTGGAACGCCTGCGAATCCCTGCGCCAGTACGCCGACGCACTGACCAACTGGTACGTGCGCCGCTCCCGCGAGCGCTTCTTCAACGAAGATACCGACGCATTCGACACCCTCTACACCGCACTGGTGACCGTGTCGAAGGTCGCCGCGTCCCTGCTGCCGCTCAGCAGCGAGGAAATCTACCGCGGCCTCACCGGTGAACGCTCCGTGCACCTGGCTGACTGGCCCGAGGCATCCGCTTTCGCTGACGAGTCTGACCTGCTGGCTCTCATGCAGACCGTGCGTGAGGTCTGCTCCGCAGGTTCGGCACTGCGCAAGGAAAAGAAGATCCGCGTGCGCCAGCCGCTGCAGAAGATGACCGTGGCAATCGCACCCGAGCAGTTCGCTGCCCTGGGTACCGCTTTCGGTGAGAAGGGCGCGGAGTACTTCGCGAACATCGTCGAGGACGAGTTGAACCTGCGCCAGGTGGAGCTGGTCAGCGCCGACACCGTCGACCCCGCCGACTACGGCATCTCCCAGCAGCTGAAGGTCAACGCACGTGCGGCAGGTCCGCGCCTGGGCAAGCAGGTGCAGGTTGCCATTAAGGCATCCAAGTCCGGTGACTGGACCGTGACCGAGGACGGTACCGTCCTGGTCGGCGTGGCAGCTCTGGACGGCGGCCTGGCTCTGGAAGAGGGCGAATACGAGCTGGCAACCGTGGTTGCCGCTGACGCTGAGGGTGCTGAGCACACTGCGGCTGCGGTTCTGCCCGGCGGCTTCCTGGTCCTCAACATTGAGCTGACCGACGAGCTGGTTGCCGAAGGCATCGCCCGCGACACCATCCGCGCTATTCAGCAGGCACGTAAGGACGCCGACCTGAACGTTGCGGACCGCATCAACCTGAGCATCGCGGCACCGGAGGAAACTCTGGCAGCTCTGCGCACCAACGAAGCACTGGTGACCGGCGAAACCCTCGCCGTGTCCCTGCAGCTGAGCGAAGCAGCCGAGCTGAGCATTAGCGTAGCCAAGGCATAAAACGCCTGAATCGTACGGCCGTCCCGCCCCCTTGATTGGGCGGGGCGGCCCGTCGTCTATCCCGCCGCACGGTTATCCCGCCGCACGGTGGGCCCCTGCCGGCACTGACCGGCTATCCCAGTGAGGAGAACAATGAGCGAGAAGAATTACCCCGCAATTCCCGACCCCGAGGGCGTGGAGCGGGTCTACGGTGAACTGCTGGCGCGAGCACCCGAAAACAAGATGTCGCCGCGCCTGGACGCTGTGGCGCGCGCCGTCGAAATCCTCGGCGACGTGCACCGTGCCGCGCCGGTCATCCACATCACCGGCACAAATGGCAAGACCAGCACCGCCCGCATGATTGAGGCGCTGCTGCTCGGCCACGACCTGCGTGTGGGCCGCTTTACCAGCCCGCACCTCGAGAGCGTCACCGAGCGTATCTGCATTAACGGCGCGCCCGTACCGGACGCCACCTTCGTGCGCATTTGGGAGGAAATCGCCCCCTACCTGCAGATTGTGGACGCGGAGATGACCTCCCGCGGCGAGCCCGCCCTGACCTTCTTCGAGTCCGTTACCGTGCTCGCCTTCGCGATTTTCGCGGACGAGCCGGTGGACGTGGTGGTGCTTGAGGTCGGTATCGGCGGCACCTGGGATTCCACGAACGTTGCCGACGGCGTGGTTTCCGTGGTTACCCCGATCGGTCTGGACCACACCGACATGCTGGGCGAAACCCTCGCCGAGATTGCGACCGAAAAGTCCGGCATTATCAAGCCCGGTGGCTTCCTGGTTTCTGCGGCACAGGACCCGGAAGCGGCGGACGTGCTGCTCGCCTCCGCCCGCGAGAAGGAAGCATCCTTCGCCTTTGAGGGCGTGGAGTTCGGCGTTGTCTCCCGTGAGCTTGCGGTCGGCGGT
The DNA here is from genome assembly GCF_001812205.1 of Rothia sp. HMSC069C10. NCBI lineage: Bacteria > Bacillati > Actinomycetota > Actinomycetes > Micrococcales > Micrococcaceae > Rothia > Rothia sp. HMSC069C10. The sequence goes on along the minus strand of NZ_KV808297.1, from coordinate 49,014 downwards.
CAGCTGCTGACCCTGCGCGGACTGGCGGGCGAGTACCCGGATGTGCCGCTGTCCCTGCACGGTGCGCATCAGGCACAGAACGCCGTGGTGGCTCTCGCCGCCGTGGAGGCGTTCTTCGGCGGTCAGCGTCAGCTGCCCGAGAACGTGGTGCGTACCGCGTTTGAGACGGTGCGCTCGCCGGGCCGTCTGGAGGTTGTGCGCACCGAGCCGCTGACCATCCTGGATGCGGGCCACAACCCGCACGGTGTGCGTGCGTCCGCGGCTGCGCTGACTGAAGCGTTCAAGCTGTCCCACCTGCACGCCGTGGTCGGTATTTTGGGTGAGAAGGATGCTCTGGGCATGTTTGAGACCATGCGCGAAGAGTACGTTGACGCTTCTGACGGCACGTTCCGCCTGTACTTGGCGGCGTCGGATTCGCCGCGTGCGATTGCGCCGGAGCGTCTACACGAGCTGGCGCTGGATGCGGGTCTGGACGAAGACTCGATTGAGGTGTTTGAGCACCTGGACGAGGCGATTGCCACCGCCATGGAGAACGCACTCTTTGAGCAGGAGTCAGCGGGTGTGCTGATTACCGGTTCGATTACGGTCATTGGTGAGGCGCGTACCCTGCTGGCGGCGCATGAGGAGGCGAAGACCCCCGGCGCTGAGGCTGAGGAGCTGCCGGATGAGCTGCCCGCCGAGGCTGGCCTGTACGCCGGTTCTGCGGGCGCGGCGTCGGCTTCGACTCTGGCTGCCGCGGCCGCTGAGGCTGCTGCCGCCGAGCCGGATGAGCTGCTGAACGACATCATGGCCGAGTTGGGTGGCGAGTCTGCGCCGGGTTCTTCGCTGGAGGACTCGCTGGGCCTGCCGCTGGGTGATTCGTACACCGATGATTTCTTCGGTGACGATGACTCCGAAGACGAATAAAGCCCACTGAGGTTATTGATGAGAAAGCGGGGCGCCGCTCTCCGGTTGGTTTTACTGGGCTAGTATTACCGGCTGGGGGAGCGGTGCCCCGCTTTTTCGCACCCAGCCTTTTTGTGCCTCCGCCTTTCTGTCTTTTGCCTCTGCCCTCGCGCTCCCACTCGAACCCCACTTGAACCCACGTTCCCTCACGCGTTCCCAGGGGCTCTCACGCAACCCCAATCGCCCGATTTTTTTCGGCATACCCCACCCCCACCCACCCAAAAATCGAAAATAACGAAAATTTGCGGGCACCGGGGCGCAAAACCGGGCACGCCTTGGCGTCACGGTGCTATATTCGCTGAGGCGCCGGCCCCAACGCCTGAGGCCGCACCAACACACCCGCACACATACGCATACCAGCGACGGTATGCCACATAGTGAAAGGCACCCATCATGCCCGCACCCTTCACCGATTTGATCGGCACCGATTCGTTCACGGAGACGCTGCGTCAGGAGAACCTCGACACCTGGCTTGCCGCCACGAATCACCGCTTTGTTGCTGAGCTTTTTGACGGCTCGATCGCCCCGCAGGTCATGGCGGGTTACCTGGTGCAGGACTACCGCTTCCTCGATACCTTCCTCGCCCTGATTGGTGGCGCGATTGCTAACGCCGATACTCTCGCGGGTCGTCTGCGCCTCTCCGAGTTCGCGGGCGAAATCGCGGGGGACGAGAACACCTACTTCCTGCGTTGTTTTGAGACTCTGGGCGTGACCGAACATCAGCGTAACTCCATGCCCGATACGGAGGCGACCACCGGCTTCAAGCGTCTCTTCCTCGACGCGGCGGCAAGCGGCAGCTACGCGGCGATCCTGTCGGTGCTTGTGGTTTGCGAGGGCCTGTACCTGGATTGGGCGTCGAAAGCTCCCGCCAAGCGCCCCGAATCTTTTGTGCACCACGAGTGGATTACCCTGCACGACTACCCGGAGTTCCGTGAGCTGGTTGATTTCCTGCGCCGCGAACTGGACCGTGTGGGCCCGTCGGATGCGCAGCGTGCCCGCGAGTTCTTTAGCCGCGCGGTAGAGCTGGAGCAGCTTTTCTTTGATGAGTCGTACACCCACCCGCTGCCCTAAGTAATGCCCCAGATAAAGCCCTAGAAATATCCCGTTGAAACCTCCGGAAGGTTCCGCCCGCCGCTGAATGGCGGGCTCCTCCCGGGGGTTTTCGCGCGTTAAAGACTTCCCGAAGACACCTCGAAAGCGCCCCGAACGAGCCCTGAAAGTGCCCCGAAAAAGCTCAGAAAACGCGCCCATCTGCGTAAAATAGCACGTCATAAACGGAACATACAGGCTAACAGTGTGCCATTTGGCGGTGTGAGAGGCTAGGATAAATGGGGTACCGCTTCCGGGGTGCTGGCTATGCCGCGCCGGTATGTACCCGCTACTACACGAGGTGAAACACACTATCTAAAGGAGTCGTATGAGTACCGCCGCATCGAGTACTACCGAGCCCAACCACGCTGAGGCAGAAAAGCAGCAGGGGCGCAGGGGAACCCGGGCTGGCTACTCTGACCGACAGCTCGGGTTCTGGCTGATTGGTGCGGGTCTGATTGCGCTGATTTCTTCGGCGATTCTGGTGTATGAGCGCCTGCAGATTTATATTGATGCCGGCCACTCCACGGTCTGCGATATTAACGCCCTGCTTAGCTGCGGTACGGTGATGCGCACTCCGCAGGCAGAGGCTTTCGGCTTCCCGAACCCGTTCATTGGCCTGGTGGGCTTCTCGATTGTGGTGACTATCGGCGCTGCGATGATGGCGGGTGCACAGTTCAAGAAGTGGTTCTGGGTCTGCATGGACATTGGTTTGGCTGCGGCAACCGCGTTCATCATGTGGCTGTGGTACCAGACGACCTTCCAGATCAACGCCCTGTGCCTGTTCTGCATGATTGTGTGGGTTATGACCATCACGCTTTTTGTGAAGACCACGGTCCGCAATGTTTCGGTGGGGGTTATCCCGGCGTCGCAGTCGGTGCGTGAGAGCGCTCGCGGCTGGTCGTGGTTTGCGATTAGCCTGTGGGTAATCCTGATTTTCGGCATTATCGTGATCCGCTTCTTTGAGGTCATTGTGAATATGATGCGCTAAGCATTGAACTGTACCGCCCCGGTGCCTGTTGGTGCCGGGGCGTTGCTGTACCCGCAGGCAGATTGTGCCGGGAAGAATGCGGCGGGTAGATTGCGGTGGGTAGCGGAGGGGGGCGCCGGTGACCCGAGCCGTGAAGTCAGCGGGGAGGCGGCGCGGGTGCGTATAATGGTCAGGTATATTCATGAGCGGCATCAGCCGGGGCCGTCTGCGGGGTTCGCCTGCGGCGTCGACTGCCCGCCGTTCTGTTGGACACTAGATTCTTGATACCCCTTCGAGGAGAACCGTGAAGACTGCCGGAATCGCCGCAATGGGCGCTGCTGCCGTTATTTTTCTGACTGCCCTGCTGTTGCTGACCGCCGGTCACTTCTCGCTGCTGTGGGTAATTCTGCTGGTGGTTTCTCCGTTTGTTTTCATTCTGGGTGTTCCGTTTGCGACCGGTTCCGGTCCGGAGTACCTGCCGACCGACCCGAAGCTTGCTCAGCAGGCTCGTGAGGCGCGCGATGCGGAGCTGGGTCTGGACTAGCCCCTCCTCTGAAAGTTTTTTGAAGCCGGGTGATGCGTAGTGGCACGCCCGGCTTTGCTGTACCCGCTAGACGACTGCCGCAATGTGCCCCGCTGCAATGTGTCCCGCGTATCCTGCCGGGAGGTGGAGCCCAGATAGGATGGGCGGGGTGGCTTAGAGGTACCCTCTACCGGGTATAATGAAAAACGGTGTCTTGTGCGCCCCGCACGCGCATAAAGATCCCCACCAACGCATCGAGGGAGAGTACCCGAAGAGCGCCGGCTATAAGCCGCGGAGCATAACTGTCGCACCGCGCGGGCCCGCCCGCCTCGGCGAAGAAACCCGAAGACCGGCAGAGCACCCAGGAAGGGTGTGAGCGTGCCGTGCTCGAGAGCGAGGTGGCTGTGACCGTCGCGGCGCGCTCTGCGTTCCGCCCGCTCGCCCCCTACGGCAGAAGCACTGAACGAGATAGTGCCCGGTAGCGCCAATGAACGCGCACCGTAGGGTGAGGCTTGAGCCACGGTGACGGCAACTAGGCTTTGCGCTGTATGCGCGCTGTCAAAAATCCTCGCGATGCGGAGCGGGGTATGACGAAAGAAGATTAATGTCTGACGAGAAGAACGTCGAACTTGGGGTTTTTGAGGCGCTGAACGCCCTCGCGGAGGAGAAGAACGCCTCCGCAGAAACCCGCGAAACTCTGCGTAAGAATGTTCGTGAGAGCTCTGACGCCCAGCAGGGTACTGAGCGCCGCCGTCCGGGTCGCCCGAAGAAGGAGAAGGCTCCTGAGGTTCCCCTGGATGAGGCGATTGCGGCTGGCCTGACCAACCTGCGTAACGCTAAGGCTAAGCACGCGCCGGCACCGAAGGTTGCCGCTCCCGCTGCGTCTGAGACCGAGGTTGCTTCTACTCTGGATAGCCTGTTTGAGGCTGCTGAGAAGAAGGCGGCTGAGCCTGCTGTCGTGGAGAACACCGCGAAGGTCGAGACCGTCGAGAAAACCGCGAAGGTGGAGGAAGTTGTTGCTCCCGCCGCTGAGCCGGTTGCTGAGCCCGCCGCTGAGTCTGCCGTTGAGGTGAAGGAAGAGACCGCCAAGGTTGAGGTCGTAACCCCCGCAAAGGCTGAGGAAGCTGAGAAGACCGAGGCTGCCGTTGAAGCTCCTGTTGCTGAAGATACTGAGCAGAAGGCTGAAGAGGCTGCCGCAGAGCAGCCCGCTGAGGCTGCTGTAGTTGCTGAGGAATCCGCATCCGAAAAAGCTGCATCTGAGGCACCCGCCGCAGAAGAGTCTGCAGAAAAGCCCGCAGCTGAGGAACCCGTAGCTGAGGAACCTGAAGTAGCTCCCGAGCCCGTAAAGACCATTAGCGACCTGCAGCGCGAGAAGCTGCAGGAGCTGCGCTCGCGTACCCCCATGGGTGCGATGCCGCTGTTCATGGCACCCGAGCCGGAGGAGCTGAGCGAGCTCGCTGTTGCCGCCAAGCTGGAGCGTGAGGCACGCCGCGCCGCTGCCGAGGAGCAGAAGCGTAAGGAGCGCATGGAGCGCCGCCGTGAGGAGGCTGCCGCTGAGGCTGAGGTGACGAGCCACCGTCGCCGTCGCCGTCGCCGCGGTACCGAAGATATTGAGATTGAGGGCGGCGTTGATGATGAGGTTGAGACCGTCACCAAGGTGCGTGCACCGCGCCTGCCTGACTCTCACGCATCCAACACTGTGACCGGTGTGCGCGGTTCTACCCGCCTGGAGGCGAAGCGTGTGCGCCGCCGTGAGTCCCGTTCCCTGGGTCGCCGCCGCCACATCGTGACTGAGGCTGAGTTCCTGGCTCGCCGCGAGTCCGTGGACCGTCAGATGCTGGTTCGTCAGAAGGACGGCCGCATCCAGATTGGTGTGCTTGAGGACGGCGTGCTGGCTGAGCACTTCGTGTCTAAGACCCAGCAGGATTCCCTGATTGGCAACGTGTACCTGGGTAAGGTTCAGAACGTTCTGCCGTCCATGGAAGCTGCGTTCGTTGACATTGGTCGCGGCCGCAACGCTGTGCTGTACGCGGGCGAGGTCAACTGGGATGTCACCGGTCTGGACGGTGCACCCCGCAAGATTGAGAACGCCCTGAAGCCCGGCGATTCGGTTCTGGTGCAGGTCACTAAGGACCCGATTGGTCACAAGGGTGCCCGCCTGACCAGCCAGGTTTCCCTGCCCGGCCGCTTCCTGGTGTACGTGCCGGGTGGTTCGATGACCGGTATTTCCCGCAAGCTGCCCGACACCGAGCGTGCTCGCCTGAAGAAGATTCTGAAGGACAAGCTGCCCGAGGGTGCTGGCGTAATCGTTCGTACCGCGGCGGAGGGTGCTTCTGAAGAGGAGCTGACCCACGACATTAACCGTCTGCGTGCGCAGTGGGAAGAGATCCAGGAGAAGGCTAACTCCCGCAAGGTGCTGGCTCCGGAGATGCTCTACCAGGAGCCCGACCTGATGATTAAGACCGTGCGTGACGTCTTCAACGAGGACTTCACCGCGATGATCGTTCAGGGCGAGAACGCGTGGGATTCCATCGAGGCGTACGTGACGTACGTGGCGCCGGACCTGGTTTCCCGCCTGCAGCAGTGGGATTCCGCGGATGACCTCTTCGACCACTACCGCATTAACGAGCAGCTGGCGAAGGCACTGGACCGTAAGGTGTACCTGCCTTCGGGTGGTTCGCTGGTGATTGACCGCACCGAAGCCATGACTGTGGTGGACGTGAACACCGGTAAGTTCACCGGTAGCGGCGGCAACCTGGAAGAGACTGTCACCAAGAACAACTTGGAAGCGGCTGAGGAGATTGTCCGTCAGCTGCGTCTGCGTGATATCGGCGGCATTATCGTCATTGACTTCATTGACATGGTGCTTGAGTCGAACCGTGACCTGGTTCTGCGTCGCCTGATTGAGTGCCTGGGCCGTGACCGTACCAAGCACCAGGTGGCTGAGGTGACTTCGCTGGGTCTGGTTCAGATGACCCGTAAGCGTCTGGGCACCGGTCTGCTTGAGGTCTTCTCGGAGCCCTGCGAGCAGTGTGCCGGCCGTGGCCTGGTGGTTCACGATCAGCCACTAAGCGGTCGTAGCGGTGGCGCGTCGGATTACATCCACCGCCATGAGCGTAATGACCGTAAGCGTAGCCGTGCCGCTGCCCGCGAGGATTCTCGTGACCAGCAGAAGCAGGATGCCCTGGAGTCGAAGAAGGCTGAGCGCCGTAACGCTATGGCTGCGGTGGCTGCCGCATCCGCTCAGAGCGAGGACGTTTCGGAGGAGACCGCTTCGACCCGCAAGAAGCGTAAGCGCCGCAAGCGTTCGCGCCGCGCGGAGACCGCTGAGCTTTCGCTTGAGCAGGAAATTCAGGGTATTGCCGAGGCTGCCAGCGAGCAGGCTCACGCCGAGGTTGCTCAGCGTGAGGACAAGGTCGCTGAGGTCACCGAGGGCAACTGGATTGGTGAGCAGGGTGGTTTCTCCCTGGAGCAGCTGGCGAGCGCGTTCGACCGCGTGGAGGAGTCCGCTGAGGATTCCTCGAAGGACTCTGCTGAGGAGCGTTCTGACCAGGAACGTTCGGAAGAGCGTCGTTCGTCCAAGCGTGGCGAGAAGAAGTCTTCTCGTAACCGTAAGCGCCGCGAGCTGACCGATGCGGATATTGCCGCTGTGGAGGATTCCGGTGCGGGTGCGCTGGAGGACGAGCACCACGTTGACCCGGAGCTCGACCCGCGCTTTAGCCGCTCTTCGGATCGTTTCGAGGCGATTCGCGCTGGCGAGGCGAAGGCTCGTGCTTCTCAGAAGGCTGGCCGTCTTGCCCGCACCGAGGGTGAGTCGTTCCGTTCGGGCCGTGAGGATCGTGCGGCGAAGCGTCAGAACCGCGAGCAGCAGAACGCTGAGGCAACCTCCGAGAAGGCTCAGGAGTCCAAGCGTGTTGAGCGTGAGGACCTGCGCATTGAGGATGTCCGCGAGACTCCGCGTGCGTCCCGCCGCCGTGCTCGTCGTGCCGCTGATGAGAAGCGTGCCGAGAAGGCAGCTGAGCAGAGCGTGGCATCCGAGCAGGCACCCGCAAAGGCTGATAAGGTTGAGAAGTCTGAGTCTCGCACGGTTGTGACCGGCGTGATTGGTGCTCCGGCGGTGACCGGTGTGGTGGGCGCAGCTCCCGTAGCGGTTGAGGCTCCGGTTGAGGAGGCTCAGAAGCCTGCGGCTCAGGTGCCCGGTTCGACCCCGCGTAAGCGTCGCACTCGCCGTGCGGCTTCGAGCGCCGGTGCCGGTGCTCAGGTCGTGACCGTGGACGCTTCCGAGCGTGCTGAGGGTTCCGTGGTTGCTTCCGCTTCTGTTGCGGATGTGGCTCCGGTGGCTGATGACGCTTCGGCTCCTGTCTTGTTCGGCATTGGCGTTGCTGCTGCCGACATTAAGCGTGAAGGTAAGGACGATTAGTCTTTAGCTTCCGATCATCGGAATTCCGATGGTGTGTGTATATGAGATAGCCTCGGTAGGGCGAGCCGGAACTTCCCTACCGAGGCTATTTTTTCTGTGCGTGTGCTGCGTCATTTTAAAGGCGCTACTAAGAGTGCGGTGCAGTATTAGAGGAGCATCACGTGGTGTCTGCGGATAATCCGCAAAATTATCTATTGCGCGGCGCGTAGATCATGCCGTATCCTTAAGGACTGGTGTTTATCTCAGTGAAGCCCTATCGACGCAGGGCCAGCGGGAGACACCGCTCCCACCCGCATCGTCTTCGGCACGGTCGAGTATTTGGCTGAGTCGAAACGTGCGGGAGAGAGACACCACCGGTGAGCCTCGCGTGTTGGCTTCGGCGGGCAATCCCGCCGGAACGCACGGGCCGTTCCTCCTTATTCGCGGTCATTCGACTGGCGGGGGAGGGCGCACAGCAATGAAAGCGCAGGCTGCTCATTCGTGTGAGATCCAAGAAGCAAGTTGTCGAGAAAAGTGAGTCCCATAGTGGCATACGCGATTGTACGCGCTGGCGGCCGCCAGGAGAAGGTTTCCGTAGGCGACCTCGTTACCCTTGACCGTGTTGCAGGCGAGCCCGGCAGCACCATCGAGCTGCCCGTGCTGCTGCTCGTCGACGGTGACAAGGTCACCGCTGATGCAAAGTCCCTGGCTTCCGCCAAGGTTGTTGCTGAGAAGGTTGAGGACCTGCGCGGTCCGAAGATCGTTATTCAGAAGTACAAGAACAAGACCGGTTACAAGAAGCGTCAGGGCTTCCGCGCCGAGCTGACCACCGTCAAGATTACCGCTATCAACGCGTAATCGAAACGACCGGAATTCAACCCTAAGGTAGGAATACAGAATGGCACACAAGAAGGGCGCAAGCTCCACCCGTAACGGCCGTGACTCGAACCCCCAGTACCTCGGTGTTAAGCGCTACGGCGGCCAGTCCGTCAACGCAGGCGAGATTCTCGTTCGCCAGCGCGGCACCCACTTCCACCCCGGCCTGAACGTTGGCCGCGGTGGCGACGACACCCTGTTCGCTCTGGCAGCAGGCACCGTCGAATTCGGTACCCGCAAGGGCCGCAAGGTCGTTAACATCCTGGCAGCAGCTGAGTAATACTCACCGCTAGGGCAGAGGGGGTAGGCGTTAGTCTACCCCCTCTCGCTATGACCTCGAATGCCGTGGACGCCCGTGCTGGGCTCCACGATGAGGCGCACCCCAACCCGGTCGCGCCTGCCGCCGCATCCGCAACATGATTGGTGTGTGCCGTGCGGTGGCGAAGTGAAGATTTTCCAAGATAAGGAGAACCCGTGGCAGAATTCGTGGACCGCGTGGTCTTGCATGTATCTGGCGGTCGCGGAGGTAACGGCTGCGTCTCCGTGCGACGTGAAAAGTTTAAGCCCCTGGGCGGCCCTAACGGCGGTAACGGTGGTAATGGTGGCGCGGTGATTCTGCGCGTGGATAACCAGACCACGACCCTGCTGGAGTACCACCACAGCCCGCACCAGCACGCCCCGAATGGCGATATTGGTCGTGGCGATATGCACCACGGCTTTAACGGTGAGGACCTGATTCTGACCGTGCCGCAGGGTACTGTGGTGAAGGACCGCGAGGGTAATGTTTTGGCTGACCTGCTGCGTGTGGGCGACGAGTATGTTGCGGCCCGTGGTGGTATGGGCGGTCTGGGTAACGCTGCGTTGGCTTCGGCTAAGCGTAAGGCTCCCGGTTTTGCTCTGCTGGGCACCCCCGGTGAAGAGGCTGATATTGTTCTGGAGCTCAAGTCCATTGCGGATGTGGCTCTGGTGGGTTACCCCTCGGCGGGTAAGTCTTCGTTGATTGCTGCGATTTCTGCGGCGCGTCCGAAGATTGCTGACTACCCGTTCACCACTTTGATTCCGAACCTGGGTGTGGTGCAGGCGGGCGATGTTCGCTACACCGTCGCGGATGTTCCGGGTCTGATTGAGGGCGCTTCGGAGGGCCGCGGTCTGGGTCACCGCTTCCTGCGCCATGTGGAGCGTTCTTCGGCTCTTGTGCATGTGATTGACTGCGCTACTTTGGAGCCGGGCCGCGACCCGATCAGTGACTTTGAGGTGATTCGTGGCGAGCTGCAGAACTATGAGGTTGACCCGACTGCGGGTGTGACCGTGCCGCTGCATGAGCGTCCGCAGATTGTGGTGCTCAATAAGATTGACGTTCCTGAGGCTCGTGAGCTGGCGGAGTTTGTTCGCCCCGAGTTCGAGGAGATGGGCTTCAAGGTCTTCGAGATTTCGACTGCTTCCCATGAGGGTCTGAAGTCCCTGATCTTTGCGATGGCAAAGCTCGTGGAGGAGGACCGTGTGTCTCGTGCCGCTGCCGAGAAGGAAGCGGAGCGCGTGGTTGTTGAGGCTCCTGTGGTTCGCCCGAAGGGCTTCCGCGGTAAGAAGAAACAGGAGTTCACTATTCGCCGCGAGGAGCGTAACCTTGAGCCGCTGTTCCGCGTGATTGGTGAGAAGCCTGAGCGTTGGATTCAGCAGACTGACTTCAATAATGATGAGGCTGTCGGCTACCTGGCGGACCGCCTGGCGCGCCTGGGTGTTGAGGATGAGCTGTTCAAGGCTGGTGCTCGTGCCGGTGACGCCGTGGTGATTGGTGAGAATGACAACTCGGTGATCTTCGATTGGGAGCCGACCATGGTCGGTGGCGCTGAGTTGCTGTCCTCCCCGCGTGGTACGGACGCTCGTCTGGAAGAGATCATTCGCCCGACTCGTGCGCAGAAGCGTGTGGAGTACAAGGAGCGCATGGACGCGAAGGCGGAGGCTCGTGCCGAGCTGGAGTCCGAGCGCGCTGCAGGCGTGTGGACCGAGTCGGTTGAGTACCGCAAGAAGTTGAAGGAAGGCAAGGTCGACGAGAATATCGACATGCCGAACGTCGACGACTAATAGCTCAGCGTAGCTGTTGCCTAGACAGCTGTTTCCTAGGCAGCTGTTTTCTAGACAGTGAATGGTGCCGCGTACCGGGGTTTGGCTCCGGTGCGCGGCGCTTTCTTGTGCGCGGCGCTTTCTTTTGTGCACTGTGACTGCCTCTTGCACCGATTTCGCGCGTCGGAACATGCGGGTGAGCCTGCGGGTGGGCGTGCTGGCTGGGTATTCCACTGGCGGCTTAGCTCACCCCCGTCATTTCGGTGTTTTTGACCGTAAGAAGGTAGCATAGAGGGGAATGTACGCGGGCACCGTTTTCGGTGTTGCGTACCTTCTGTGTACCTGCCCGCATCCGCGCCTGTGGCGGCTCCCAAGTTGCCGTGGTGCGGTCTCTGTCCCCAGCAAGGACGGCATTTGTGACTGACCAGCCTGTTCACCTTGATTTTGGTGCTCCGAGCACCGAGTCGATTCCCCCGCGCACTCCCGGTCGGGTGCGTCTGGGCGTGATGGGTGGAACCTTCGACCCGATTCACCACGGACACCTGGTGGCAGCTAGTGAAGTTGCCGCCGTGTTCGACCTGGACGAGGTCGTGTTCGTTCCGACCGGTCAGCCCTGGCAGAAGGTGGGGGAGCGGCACGTGAGTGACGCTGAGCATCGCTACCTGATGACGGTGATTGCGACCGCGTCGAACCCGCGTTTTACGGTGAGCCGTATTGATATTGACCGTGGCGGCGCAACCTACACCTTTGATACGCTTAACGAGCTGCGCGCCCTGCGCCCGGATGCTGACCTGTTCTTCATTACCGGCGCGGACGCGATTAGCCAGATTATGACCTGGCGCAATGCCCATAAGCTGTGGGATTTGGCGACTTTTGTGGGCGTGACCCGCCCCGATCATGATCTGGATCCGCCGCTGGCTGAGGGTCGTCATATTACGACCCTGAAGATTCCTGCGATGGCGATTTCTTCGACCGATATTCGTCGCCGCGCAGCTGCAGACGCCCCCATCTGGTACCTGGTGCCCGATGGTGTGGTGCAGTACATTGCTAAGTACGGCCTGTACAAGAAGGACGCCTTGACGGCGTACCGTGACGGCTTGCCCCACGTGAAAGATGAGTCTGGGCAGGCACCCCAATCGACGAATAATGAGGGAACACATGAGTGAAGCTACGGGTTCGAAGCCCTATAGCGAGGACGAAGCGTACCTCTACGAGACGTACGTGACCGAGGACGGCATTGAGGTGCCGCCGCCTACTAAGGTGATGGGTCCGCGCCGTCTTGCCCGCTACCGTGAAGAAGTTGCCGAGTACCTGCGTGCGAACCGTCGTGGTGAGCATCCGAAGCCTGTTGAGAACATGGGCTCCGTGATTTATACGGACGCTATTGACCCGCAGGTTCTGGCTGTTCAGCGTCGTTTTGCGGCGCTGGCGGCTCAGGGCAAGATTGACACTGAGGCGAACGATGAGGAGAAGCTGCACGAGCCTGCTCCTCTGACCAGTAGCCTGCGTATTCTGCGCCCCGAAGAGATCGCGCAGAACCGTGTGGATGCGACCAGCCCCTCCGCGGTGGATAACCCGATGACTTCTTCGATCCCGGTCATTGCCGTGGTTAAGGAGGAGAAACCGGAACCCGAGCTGCACCAGTACCTGGTGCGCGATGAGCCGAAGGTTGAGGAGCTGGACAGCTCTGACGTTGAGACTGAGCAGACCGAGGTTGCTTCCGTTGAGGAAGAGACTGTTGAGGTTGCTGAGGTTGAAGAGTCTGCTGACGAGCTGCCCACCCGCGTGAGCGCGGTGGACGCGCAGGGTCTTGACCTGAGCGTGCTGGATAGCGCCTCCGCAGGGGATACCGTGGATTCGGTGGACGGCGACCCGACTGTTGCTCTGAGCCCGGATGAGGTTGAGGAGCTGCTGCAGCGCATGGTGGATCGTCAGGATCCCGAAGAGTCTGCTGCTCTGGTCGAAGAGGTCACCGAGGAAGCTGAGGAGTCTGAGGAAGTCGCGAAGGATGCAGAGTCCAAGGTTGCTGATTCTAAGGTTGCTAAGTCCAAGTCTGCTCCGGTACCTTCCGCTGAGGCTTCCAAGGAGTCCGCTTCTAAGGGCGCTGTTGAGAAGACTGAAGAGGTTCTGCAGCCTGCGCAGAAGGCCTCCCTGGCGTGGCTGTGGATTGTGCTGCTGCTCGCCCTGGTTGTTGTTGGTCTGATTATGATTTTTGGCCCTAAGTAGGCCGTGAACAATGCACCCCTGTTGCGGGTGCTGCCGGCGGGTGTTCTGCCGGCAAGGAAGGAAAATATGACTGCTGCACAGTCCTCGATTGAGGCTCTGCGCATTGCCGCCCGCGCTGCGGAGGAGAAGCAGGGAACTAACCTGTTCGCTGTGGATGCATCCGACGCGATGGGTCTGATTGATGGCTTCCTGGTGGTTTCTGCCCACAATGAGCGCCTCGTGAACGCTGTTGCGGATGAGGTTGAGGACGCTCTGCGTGAGCAGGCTGACCTGAAGCCGGTCCGCCGTGAGGGTCGTTCCTCGGGTCGTTGGATTCTGCTGGACTTCGGCGATATTGTCGTGCATGTTCAGCATGAGGAGGACCGCGAGTTCTACGCTCTGGATCGTCTGTGGGCTGAGGCCCCGCGTATTGAGCTGGGGGTTGAGAACGAGGCTCCCTTCGACATTGAGGGTGAGACTGAGGAAGATGCTGCGCGCATCATTCCCGCTCAGGATGAGGCGTAAGCTTGATTTTTAGCTGATGAGGGGTGGGCTCTGCTGGCGCTGTATGGTGCCGCGGGTCCGCCCCTTTCGGCGTGTTTGCGGGTATTTCTGCATGCCCGGTTGCCCCGGAACTTTTTTGGATTTTTGGGTGCGCTGGTTTGCATCGTTGTCCGTGGTGTGTGTAATATATTCATGTTGCCTCGTTGAGGTCACTAACTGAATATGGGGATATGGCGCAGCTGGTAGCGCACCTGCATGGCATGCAGGGGGTCAGGGGTTCGAGTCCCCTTATCTCCACGTTTTCCTCGGTTGAGGAGCTTGTCGCCCGGTTCTTGTGAATCGGGCGATTTTGCTATCTGCCGATAACTCTCGATAGTCAACAACACAGTTCATAGTTGAGGAGTCACTCATGGGAGCGCACGCACATCACGGCCACGGCGGGCATCACGGGCATCACCACGACCATTCGCATGCCCCGAGCCCGGAGGACGCCGCCTCGATGCGTCCGCGCCTGCTGATTGCGTTCAGTCTGGCGGTCGTTATTGTGTTGGCGCAGGCGATTGGTTCGTTGGTCACCGGAAGTCTTGCGTTGCTGACTGATACGGCGCACGCTGTTACGGATGCCTCGGGCCTGCTGGTGGCGCTTACGGCGGCTTCGCTCATGACGCGCCCGGCAACGTCCCGCCGCACGTGGGGTTTCCGCCGTATTGAGGTGCTTGCCGCCCTCGGGCAGTCGGTGCTGCTGCTGGCGGTGGGTATCTACACGGCGGTGGAGGGCGTGCATCGCCTGTTCGCCCCGCCGGAGGTGCCCGGCACCGAACTGCTGATCTTTGGTGTGGTCGGCCTGGTCGCAAACGTTATTGGCATTGCGGTGCTGGCTACGGCGAGGAACGCGAACTTCAATATGCGTGCCGCGTTCCTGGAGGTGCTCAATGACGCCCTGGGCTCGCTGGGCGTGATTGTGGCGGCTATCGTGATTTGGCTGACCGGCTTCTACCAGGCGGACGCCCTGGCGGGTCTATTCATTGCGGCGCTGATTGTGCCGCGTGCAGTACGTTTGATGAAGCAGACCACGGCGGTGCTCATGGAGTTTACCCCGGACGGCCTGGACCTGGACGCGATGCGTGAGCACATGCTGCGCGTTGAGGGCGTTGTGGAGGTGCACGATGTGCACGCCTCGATGGTGGCGACCGGTCTGCCGGTGGTGACCGCGCACGTGGTGGTTGCCGATTCGTGCTTCCATGATGGGTCTGCAGTGGAGATTTTGGACCGTATCCGTTCGTGCGTGGCGAGCCATTTTGAGGTGTCGGTGGAGCACTCGACTTTCCAGCTGGAGACTGCCGAGTTGGGTGGTCGTGAGTCGGCTTCGATTCGCCACCCGTAGGTTTTGCCCGGGCTTCGCCGGAGGTTCTGCCCGCCGCGGTAAATTACGGCAGAAAACGGCAAACCAGAACAGGTACCAGAGCCTGAAATAGCGGGGGAGTAGTGACCGTTATATTTGGTGGCTTCAACACGCAAAAGATACACTCTTTAGGGAGCAAAAGGTGCTCCTCACCCGCACACTTTGACAGGCCCGCTGGCTGGCTCTTTAGTTTGGCAGCCGCGGTAGCCTGTAACGATGAGCGCCTCAGCCCAGCTGAAACGGAATAGCTGAAACGGAACAGCGGGCGGGCGCATCCTAGAATTTTTGACGAGAACAACCACGATTAGCAGCAGATACGGAATACCATGCATTCACCTATTGCCACTTACCTGACCGAGACCCTCGAGTCGGTCGCTTCTGATACCTCCGGTGAGTTGGCAAACTACATTCCGGAACTTGCCGCCGTGGACCCGGACAAGCTTGCCGCGTCTATCGCCATGGTTGACGGTGAGCAATACGCCGCCGGTGACTCCGATGTGGAGTTCACAATTCAGTCGATTTCTAAGCCGTTCGTGTACGCCCTGGCGCTCGCGGACCGCGGCTATGATGACGTGCTTGCGAAGGTGGGCGTGGAGCCTTCCGGTGAGCCGTTCAACGAGCTGTCCCTGGAGGACGGCTCCGGTAAGCCGCTGAACCCGATGATTAACGCGGGTGCGATTACCACCCATTCGCTGGTGGGTCCTCCCGGTGCGACTCAGGGTGAGCGCATGGAGCGCGTCATTTCTGGTCTGTCTGCGTTTGCGGGCCGTCGCCTGTCGGTGAATGAGCGCGTGTACGAGTCTGAGCTGGAGCACGCGCACCGCAACTACGCGATTGCGCACATGCTGCGCGGCCACGGCATCCTGACCGGTGACCCGACCGTGGCGGTGCAGGGTTATACCCGCCAGTGCTCGCTGATGGTGACGGTCAAGGATTTGGCGTTGATGGCGGCGACTTTGGCGAACTATGGTGTACATCCGGTGACGGGTGAGCAGGTGGTTCCTAAGACTGTGGTGCGTCAGGTACTGAGCGTCATGTTCACGTGCGGCATGTATAACTCTGCGGGTGACTGGGCGACCCAGGTGGGTGTGCCGGCGAAGAGCGGCGTGGGCGGCGGCATTATTGGTGCGGTGCCCGGTCAGCTGGGTGTGGCGACGTTCTCGCCGCGTCTGGACGGTCACGGTAACAGTGTGCGCGGCGTGGAGCTGTTCGAGCAGTTCTCGGATGACATGGGCATGCACGTGATGAACGTGCCGACGGTGGCTCGTTCGGCGTTGCGTGCGAACTACCAGATTGGTTCGGGCGATGAGTCTATGCGCCTGATTCAGTTGCAGGGCCGCATCCGTTTTGCGGGTGTGGAGCGCGTGATTCGTGAGATTGTGGAATCTCCGATGGAGGGCTCCAAGGTTGCCCTGGACGTAACGCGCGTGTACGCAGTGGATGAGGTTGCTCAGAGCATGCTCCTGGAGCTGATGCGTCGTCTGCGGAATGACGGGTACAAGGTGTACCTGATTGATAATGACGAGACGATCACGAACACGGAAGCGCTACGCAGCATGGGTGTGAAGGTTCTGACGAACCCGGCGGCGGTGACTTCTGCCGAGTCGGATGCTGAGCGCGTGGCTGAGGCTGACGCTGAAGAGGCTGCGGAGGCTGCGGCTCTGGAGACGCTGAATGCGTTGGAATCCGCTCAGGCGGAACAGCCGGAAGCATCTGAATCTGAGTAGGTTTCTATCCGCGTACTTGATTGTACGATTGTGTGAACTTATATATTGAGGCCCCTTTCCCAGGCGCGTTATGAACGTGTTCTGGGGGAGGGGCCTTGCTGTGCTTACCTAGAATTGCGCCTTGCGCTGTAGCTGGAGCCGTACCTGGATTGCCTGGCGTGGGGGTAGCTTAGTGTACTGAGCGTGGTCTTCGGTGAGTGAGTGGACTGAACGTGTATAAAGGTTCTTTAATAGCGCCGTTGTTAATCATTAAGTAATATTTTGAATTTTTCGATAGCTGACGGCGGTCTCATCATACACTCGTAATATGAACACTGTTCCACACCCAGAAACACCTATCGCTCCTCGTCAATCCGCTATTACTGATCCCACCGCTGACCGGGCGGTGGCGGGTGCTTCTGCCCGCGCCTCCATGGGGCGACGGGAACTCTTACAACACGTTGGTACCTTTGGTCTGGGCGCGGTGAGCTTCGGTGTGCTGGGTCTTGGCCTCACCGGTTGCACCACGTCCGCGGCGGATGACGCTCACGAGGTAACGGCTAGTGGGTCTGCCTCGGGCAGTACCCCGTCGAACACCCCGTCCGGTAGTGCGTCGGGTAGCGCCTCGGCGAGCCCTTCTTCGACCCCTTCGGCAAGCTCGGCGGCTGCCCCTTCCGCATCTGGCTCTGCAACGGGTACCCCATCCCCGACCGCTGCGGCATCTAAGACCGCTTCTGCGACTGCGACCTCGTCGAACCCGGTTCCCGAAGCTCGTGCCTGGACTGGCCCGCAGACCGGCCTGCCCGGTGAGGGCAAGTATATTGCGTGGACGGTCGATGACGGCGCCGACCCGGAGGTGGTACGCGCCTACGCGGAGTTTTCTCGCCGTACCGGCACGCGCCTCACCTTCTTTATCAACGGTCAGTACCCGGCGTTTAGGCAGCATCGTGACCTGTTGTTGCCGCTGGTGAAGAGCGGTCAGTTGCAGATTGCGAACCATACGTATAGTCATGCGGCGTTGACGAGCCTGACGGATGAGCAGATTGTTCAGGAGTTGACCCGTAATGATGAGGAGATTAGGCATCTGTTTGGGGTTTCGTCGAAGCCGTATTTCCGCCCGCCGTACGGGTATTATGATGCGCGCGTGTTGGCGGCTGCGGCGTCGTGTGGTTTTACGCGACCGGTTCTGTGGTACGGGTCGTTGGCGGATTCGTCTAATATTTCTTCGGCTGAGGTGTATGCCTATGCGGAGAAGTATGCGTTGGCTCAGCATATTGTGATTGGGCATTTGAATTATCGGGGTGTGGTGTCTGAGCTGGACCGTATTCGGGCGTTGTTGGATCGGCGCGGGTTGAAGACGGTGACGATTCGTGACTATTACGGGTAGTGCGGGGGAGCCCCGGTGAGGGTTCTGGTGGGTATACTGGGAGGCATGATGAAGCTTCCTCAGAACCCTCTCCTTCGGCAGGTGCACCGTTTCCGTGAGTCGCTGCTGCTTCTGCTGTATTACTCGCTGTCTTTTCTGGGTGTGCGGTGGATGCGCACGGGGCATCCGCGTGTGGCGGCGGTGTGGTCTGTGGGTTTGTGGCTGAATTTGGTGCTGCGTGGCATGGGCCAGGTGGTGCGTATGCTGGTGCCGGTCCTGCAGGATGCGGAGGCGCGCCGTGCTCGTGCTGAGCGTGCCCGCGCCTACCAGCCGCGCTAACCTCACCGGCTGAGCTGACAGAACGAGGCTGATATGACGAAGCCCCCTCGTACTAGAAATAGTACGAGGGGGCTTCGCTATAAGGGCAGACGGAAGCCTAGCGCTTCTTCTTCGGCTCGCACGCCACACCGTCACCGTCTTTATCTAGACCCGGGCGGTAACCCGGCTCGCCACGATGCAGGGGCGCCGCACCAGCCGCACGAGCATCAGCGCATGTTTCGTAGTAAACACTCGACCGCGCAGGAGCCTGCTGAACCGGCTGCGCGGGAGCTTGCTGAGCGGGAGCCTCAGCCGCCGGTGCCTGTGCGGGCGCCTGCTGGACGGGCGCCTCCGTAGCTACCGGCGCCTGCTGAACAGGCTCAGCCTGTTGCGCGGGAGCCGCAGAAACCGGAGCCGCCGGCGCCTCCGCGGAAGGTGCCTGCACGGGCGCCTCAGTAGTCGGAACCGGAGACGGGGTTACCGTCGGGGCAGGAGACTCCGAAGGAGTCGCAGACGCACTCGGCGTCGGAGAAGAACTAGGAGTAGCTGAAACCGAAGGGCTAGCAGAAACAGACGTCGACGATGACGCAGAAGGCACAGGCTTCGGAGCGCGAACAGACGAAGAGCAACCAGTCAGCAGCAGAGCACCCGCAAGAGCACCCGCAAGAACACCAGCGGTCGCGGTGTGAATTTTCAACACAATATTCCTTTATAAAGTGAGTGGATAAGCGTGTTCACCGTAGAACACACACTCAAGTGTAAATGAAAACGGCCCCATCCGCAGGTAGTATTGAGCCCCCAAAAATTTCTCACAAGGGAAGATGTAGCGTGCGGGCATAGCAAAGCCCCCTCGTACTGGAAATAGTACGAGGGGGCTTCGCTATATCTGAGGCTGCATTAGCCGGGGCTCTAGGGGAGTATCGCCTCCTCCAGGACGGCTCTAGCCAGAGCCGCCGCTAGGAGCAGTTGCCGTTCACATCGCAGGACGCGCCAGACTCAGAAGCCTGAGCGTTCTCGGTAACCAGCGGGTTCAAAAACTCAACACGGTGAGTCTCCTCCCACACCTGACGCAGCGCCTGCACCAGCATCTTCGCAGGCTGCGCACCACTGACCGCCCACTTCGACTCAATCAAGAAGAACGGCACACCATTAATGCCCAGCTGGCGCGCCAACTGCTCATCAGCACGCACATCCGCCGCGTAACGGTCGCTCTTCAACACCGCCTCAACCTCGGCGGTATCCAGGCCAATCTCAGAAGCAATATCCAGAATCGACTCGTGATCCTGCACCGAACGGCCCTGCGTAAAGTACGCCAGCTTAAACGCCTCCTCCGCCGCCGACGCCAAGCCCTGCTCCGCCGCATAGTGAATCACACGGTGCGCATCAAACGTGTTACCGTAGCGTGCCTGACGCCAATTGAAATCCAAACCCACCTCGCGGGCACGCTCCGCCAACGACTCCTGGCTCGCAATCGCCTGCTCCAGCGACATCTGATACTTACCGGCAATCATCTCAGGCAGCGAACCGGCAGGATGCTCCGTAGCCGACGGGTCCAGCTCAAAACTATGCCACACCACCTCAACCTCGTCACGGTGCTCAAACTCGGCGAGCGCCTGCTCCAGGTTACGCTTGCCCACGTAGCAGAATGGGCACACAATATCGGACCAAATATCAATACGCATGTTATCTATTCCTCTCATACTCGGATGCGGCACACTGCCGCCTGTACGCTCACCTAACGCCCCGGTTGCCGCGTTTATTCCCCAGCCTTTATTCCCGCGCGTTTATTCTCGCCGGGTACGGCAAAGCCCCCTCGTACCGGTCCGTAGGGGAACCGGGTCAAGGGGGCTTAGCACACGTGAAATACGCGACCCTATCGGCGGGCAGCCGCCGGTGCGGTAGTGGCAGTGGCCGCGGGAGCAGTCGTAGCCGCAGGTGCGGCGGTCGCACGAGCCGGCGGAGCCGTCGTTGCCGCCGGAGCGGTCGTAGCCTGCTGATTAGCTGCCGCCTCATCCTCATAGCGGGTAGTCGGCGCCTGAGTCGGAGCCTCAGTAGTCGGCTCCGGGGTAGGGGTAGGCGCCTCCGTAGTTGCCTCGGGGGAGGGGGTGTTCTCCTCCGGGGTGGGGGTCGGCGAAGGAGCCGCCGCCTTAATCTCTTCCTCGGATGCGTCACCGTAGTAGTCACGAACCGTCACCGCAGTCAGGCCGCGGTCATCAATCAGACCCTTCACCTTATCCAGAATCGGGATGATCGTCTCATAGTTCAGGTGGCCCAACACAATCTGCTGCGGCAGCATGTAGCGGATGCAACGCATGTAAATCACACGGGAGCTGGTCTTCGCCTCGTCGCCGGTAGTGCCGTTCCACATGACCGGGCGGGTAAAACCAATCTCACCGGCAGCCTTCAGCACCGCATCGTTGTAGCGGCCGTAGGGCGGGCGGAAGTACGGCTTCGACGAGACACCGAACATGCTCATAATCTCGTCTTCGTTACGCTGCAGCTCTTCCTTCACGCCCTCAGCGTCCAGGGTGGTCAGATCGGCGTGGCTGTAGGTATGGTTCGCAACCTGAATCTGGCCGCTCTGAACCAGCGGACGCAGCAACGACACATGCTCCTTAAAACCGGTGTAAGAAGCGTTAATGAAGAAAGTCAGGCGAGTATTCGTACGCTTCGAGAACTCAGCGTAGCCGCGAATCGCCTCCGGGCTTGCGCCGTCATCAACAGTCCACGCAACATACTTGCCGTCACCAACGAGGGAGTTGCCGATGCCGGGCCATTCGCGCGGCTTATCAACCGGGTTGCCAGCAGCGGCAACGGTCGGCGAATTCGTGGGTGCGGGGCGAGTAGCAGCAGCAGAGGTCTCGCCGCCAGCCTGATACGGAGTGAAATTACCGCTGGTGCCGTCGTAGTCATTCGACTTCTTCGAGCAGGCAGCAATCAGCGGAAGCATAGCAGTGCCGAGCACAAAAAGTCGGCGGTTAGGCTGTGAGTGGGTCATACTCTCCAGGATAACGCCCCCACCTGCAAGGAACGAATCTGAACAGCGAATACACCCTAAATAATGTGCACATCACACCCCGCGCTCAGCACCACAGTATTAATAGGTATAAAAACTAGGTATAAGAACACAAAATCCTAAAGCCGCAAGCCGGTAACGCTCCGCTACACTAGTGGGATGGAGAATTTGGGCACTCACGAACTGCGCAACCTTGTGAACGATGCTGCCGACGAGGCAGTCAACATCGGCTACCGTGTTGCAGACCGGCTGCACAGGTGGCGCGAAAAGCGTGCCATCGCCGCCGGTCGCGAGCCTATCCTCGTGCCCACCGAAGGCTACGGACGCGCCGCCTCCGAAGGCAACCCCGGCTGGGTCCGCATCATCGCCCGCGCACTCTACAAGACAGTCAACCTCGAACGCCTCCTGCAGGTCGTAGAAGGCACCCAAGACACCGCCAACCCCATGCGCGGCTGGCGCTCCTTCACCGCAACCGCAATGTCCGATGCGCCCGTCACCATCGTCATCGACGGCACCAAGTACGAGGCGTACACCGACCGCGGCGGCGTGCTCGACGTCAAACTCAGCATCGACCTGGAACCCGGCATGCACGAAGTCATCATGTATGTGCCCGGCTCCCGCGCCGTAGCAACCAGCGTCTACATCGTTCCCAAAAGCCAGAAGCTCGGCGTCATCATGGACGTCGACGACACCGTCATGGTCACCATGCTGCCGCGCCCCCTGGTTGCCGCCTGGAACTCTTTCATCCTCGACGAGCACGCACGCATCCCCACCCCCGGCATGGCGGTCATGACCGACCGTATCCGCCGCAGCCACCCGAATGCGCCGTTCATGTACCTGTCCACCGGCGCCTGGAACATCACCCCGACCCTGCGCCGCTTCCTCAGCCGCAACGGCTACCCGCGCGGCACGTTCCTGCTGACCGACTGGGGCCCCACCCCGGACCGCTGGTTCCGCTCCGGCACCAACCACAAGGTTGAGTCCCTGCGCCGCCTCGCCGAGGAATTCCCGCAGATGAAGTGGATCCTCGTCGGTGACGACGGGCAGCGCGACCCGTACATCTACAACGGCTTCGCGGTACGCTACCCGGACAAGGTGGCGGCAATCGTCATCCGCAACCTGACGGTGGGGGAGACCATGCTCGCCTCCGGCCGCGTGTGGAGCGACTACCGCGCCGAACAGATGATGCGCTCGCCTCTGTGGATTGAAGCCACCGACGGCGTAACGCTGAGTAAGAAGCTGCGTGAGCTGGGCCTGATCGATTTCTAGGCGGCAGCCGCACCGGTACTTCTCGCCGGTTGCTAAAACCAGCGCCGATACCCAGTAAACCCACCGTAAATACCGTGAAATACCGGTATATGCGGTGGGTTTTGCCATTCCAGAAGCATTAACCAACTTAAACCCACGACACACCGGCTACCGAAAAAGAGTTAAAAATCTTTTCTACAGCCTTAATCACACAGCTTAGACCCGCTCGAAGGGGGTTAACCCCCGCCTTTAAGAAAGTCTGTTCTGCTTTAAAACCGCGCCGTTCCGCGCAAGAATGGGCGAGAGTTAAGATCTCTTTAAAATCAAGCCCGAATCTGCCGGGTTTTATGCCCCCAAACGCATACATGAGGTTAACTGAACCTCAACTCAGCGGGCGAATGAACCCTTAAAAATCCTGACCAACTTAAACCCCACCTGTGGATAACCCGGCACACCCCGCGAAAATACGGCGAACTAGCCCCGCGGCAGGGTGTGGATAAGCTGTAGACACCCTCTCTTAAGTGGGTTCAACTGTGGGTTTATCGAACGAAACACGACCCTCGCACCACATCATCTTGTGGTGAAGAAAAATCTCGACACTAGATGTAGTATTAATACTCGGTTCCACCACTACGGCACGTTTAGGCACCCTGCCCCAGCGCAGGAAACCGCCACACCCCCACTAGAAGGGGGCAGTGGAGGGCACAGCGCCCGCCGTAAACAACATGTGGTGAACCACCGACGAAACACGCCAGATTCATTCACGAGATAGCCCCGCCCGAGCGGGAGAAAGTAAGAGGCACTCCCATGGTAGTGACCGTGTACACCAAGCCCCAGTGCGTCCAGTGCAACATGACCTACCGCGCCCTCGACGCGAAGGGTATCAGCTACACCAAGGTTGATATCACCGAAGACGCTCAGGCCCTCGAAATGGTCAAGTCCCTCGGCTACATGCAGGCACCCGTCGTCATCGCAGGCGACGAGCACTGGTCCGGCTTCCAGCCCGACAAGATCAACGCTCTGGCAGCGTAACAGCCCTGCCGAAACCCGTACAAACGGAAAATCGGCACGGAACCACACCGGCACACGAGAATAAGGAGTACAGATTGAGTACCGCCCTCACGCCCAACCCCGTCGACGAGCACGCAGAAATCCGCAAGATCCTTCTGGATGCACGCAACGCCTCCGAGGGTCGAGCGACCGAGGTCGGACTGGACGACACAGCGCCACTCATCGTGTACTTCTCCTCCATCTCCGGTAACACCCACAAGTTCGTGGAGAAGATCCGTGCCCGCCGCCTCCGCCTGCCCCTGCGCACCGGCGAAGACACCCTCATTCTTGATGAGCCGTTCGTGCTCATCGTCCCCACCTACGGCAAGCCTGAAGGCGCCGGTAACGTTCCCCCGCAGGTGGTTAAATTCCTGAACGTGGAGCAGAATCGCCACCACATGCTCGGTGTGATTGGCTCCGGCAACACCAACTTTGGTCCGCTCTTCGGTATCGCGGCAGACATTGTCGCCAAGAAGTGCGATGTGCCCGTGCTCTTCAAATTTGAGCTCATGGGCACCGATTCAGATGTAGAAAAAGTCAACGAAGGATTGGAAGCATTTTGGACGCAAAACTGCCCTCAGCACTAGAAACTCTCGGTGCAGGCCACAACGGCAAGAGCGTGCCCGAGAAGTTCAAGGGTATGAGCTACCACGAGCTGAACGCACTGCTGAACCTCTACGATGAGAACGGCCAGATCCAGTTCGATGCAGACCGCCAGGCGGCACGTCAGTACTTCCTGCAGCACGTCAACAACAACACCGTCTTCTTCCACGACCTGGAAGAGAAGATCGAGTACCTGATCGAGAACCAGTACTACGAGCCGGAACTCTTCGACAAGTACAACTTCCAGTTCATTAAGAACCTGTTCAAGCGCGCCTACGCCGTGAAGTTCCGCTTCCCGACCTTCCTGGGTGCCTTCAAGTTCTACACCTCCTACGCGCTCAAGACCTTCGACGGTCAGCGCTACCTGGAGCGTTTCGAAGACCGCGTCTGCATGGTCGCACTGCTGCTGGCAGAAGGCAACGAGAAGCTCGCCGAAGACATCGTCGACGAGATCATCTCCGGCCGTTTCCAGCCGGCAACCCCCACCTTCCTCAACGCAGGTAAGAAGCAGCGCGGCGAGCTCGTCTCCTGCTTCCTGCTGCGCATGGAAGACAACATGGAGTCCATCGGCCGCTCCATCAACTCTGCACTGCAGCTCTCCAAGCGCGGCGGCGGCGTGGCATTCGCCCTGACCAACCTGCGCGAGTCCGGTGCGCCCATTAAGAAGATTGAGAACCAGTCCTCGGGCGTTATCCCCGTCATGAAGCTGCTGGAAGACGCCTTCTCCTACGCAAACCAGCTCGGCGCACGTCAGGGTGCCGGTGCCGTGTACCTGCACGCACACCACCCCGACATCTACGCCTTCCTGGACACCAAGCGTGAGAACGCTGACGAGAAGATCCGCATCAAGACCCTCTCCCTGGGCGTTGTCATCCCCGACATCACCTTCGAGCTGGCGAAGAAGAACGAGGACATGTACCTCTTCTCCCCGTACGATGTGGAACGCATCTACGGCGTGCCCTTCTCCGACATCAACGTCTCCGAGAAGTACTACGAAATGGTCGACGATGCACGCATCACCAAGACCAAGATCAACGCGCGTGAGTTCTTCCAGACCATCGCAGAGATCCAGTTCGAGTCCGGCTACCCGTACGTGATGTTCGAAGACACCGTCAACCGCGCGAACCCCATCGCCGGTAAGGTCATCATGTCCAACCTGTGCTCCGAGATCCTGCAGGTTTCTGAGCCGTCCACCTACCACGCTGACCTCGGCTACGAGACCGTCGGTAAGGACATCTCCTGCAACCTCGGTTCGCTGAACATTGCACTGACCATGGACGGCGACGACTTCGGCAAGACCGTGGAAACCGCGATTCGTTCGCTGACCTCCGTCTCCGACCAGTCCGACATCCGCTCCGTACCCTCCATCGAGCGCGGCAACAACATGAGCCACGCCGTGGGTCTGGGCCAGATGAACCTGCACGGCTACCTGGCACGCGAGCACGTCTACTACGGTTCTGAAGAAGCACTGGACTTCACCAACATGTACTTCTACACCGTTGCCTACCACGCAATCCGCGCCTCCATGCAGATTGCTAAGGAACGCGGCCAGCGTTTCGAGGGCTTCGAGAACTCGAAGTACGCATCCGGTGAGTTCTTCGCAAAGTACATTGAGAAGGAATGGGCACCGCAGACCGAGCGTACCCGCGAACTGTTCGCTAAGCACCACATCCCAACCCGTGAAGAGTGGATTCAGGTGGCTGCTGACGTGGCACAGTACGGCATGTACAACCAGAACCTGCAGGCTGTTCCGCCGACCGGCTCCATCTCCTACATCAACGGTTCGACCTCTTCGATTCACCCGATCGCTTCGAAGATTGAGATCCGTAAGGAAGGCAAGCTCGGCCGCGTCTACTACCCGGCACCGTACATGACCAACGAGAACCTGGAGTACTACCAGGACTCCTACGAAATTGGTTACGAGAAGATCATCGACACCTACGCTGTGGCAACCCAGCACGTGGACCAGGGCCTGTCGCTGACCCTCTTCTTCCGCGATACCGCAACCACCCGCGATATCAACCGCGCCCAGATTTACGCATGGCGTAAGGGCATCAAGACCATCTACTACATCCGTCTGCGTCAGATGGCTCTTGAGGGTACCGAGGTTGAAGGCTGCGTATCCTGCATGCTCTAGCCCGAATGCTGTGACGCATTCAGCCTGAGCTGGCACACTATAACTAAAGACTGGAAGGGGCGGTTACGGTAAACACGCAAACCGCCTGCGCGACTGGCTGGCCGCGCGTGGCACCGTAACCGCCCCTTAAGAATCGGAGAATTACTAATGAGCGAAAAGGTGAAGCTCGTCGACCACGTGGTCGAGGCTATCAACTGGAACCGTATTGAGGACGAGAAGGACCTTGAGGTTTGGGATCGTCTGACCGGTAACTTCTGGCTGCCGGAAAAGGTGCCGCTGAGCAACGACGTGCCCTCCTGGAAGACTCTGACCGAGGAAGAGAAGCAGCTGACCATGCGCGTCTTCACCGGTCTGACCCTGCTGGACACCATCCAGGGTACTGTCGGTGCTGTGTCCCTGCTGCCGGACGCTGTGACCGCGCACGAAGAGGCCGTGTACACCAACATTGCGTTCATGGAGTCCGTGCACGCAAAGTCGTACTCCTCAATCTTCTCGACCCTCGCCTCCACTAAGGAGATTGACGAGGCGTTCCGCTGGGCTGCTGAGAATGAGCACCTGCAGAAGAAGGCGAAGATTGTTCTGTCCTACTACACCGGTGACGACCCGCTGAAGAAGAAGGTCGCCTCCACTCTGCTGGAGTCCTTCCTGTTCTACTCGGGCTTCTACCTGCCCATGTACTGGTCTTCGCACGCGAAGCTGACCAACACCGCTGACCTGATTCGTCTGATTATTCGTGACGAGGCAGTGCACGGCTACTACATTGGCTACAAGTTCCAGCGCGGCCTGGCGAAGGAGTCCGCGGAGCGTCAGGCAGAGCTGAAGGAGTACACCTTCAACCTACTGTACGAACTGTACGAGAACGAGGTGGCGTACACCCACTCCCTGTATGACGGTGTGGGTTGGAGTGAGGACGTGAAGAAGTTCCTGCACTACAACGCTAACAAGGCTCTGATGAACCTGGGCTACGAGCCGATGTTCCCGGCGTCCGTGACTAACGTGTCCCCGGCGATCCTGTCGGCGCTGTCCCCGAACGCGGATGAGAACCACGACTTCTTCTCCGGTTCCGGCTCTTCCTACGTGATCGGTAAGGCCGTGAACACCGAGGACGAGGACTGGGACTTCTAAGCACCCTTCTCGCCTTCAGATATAAGGCTGAATAAACCGAGCGGAACCCCCGCGTGTCCACTGTGGATGCGCGGGGGTTCCGCCATTTAACCGGGCTATTTAGCGTGCCGGGATGCGGTGCGGAAGCGGGGGAGAGGCAGCAGAGAAGCGGCGGAGAAGCAGGGGAGTAGGAGCGGTTGTTCTGGTTCCGGTTGTCGGAATTTTTACCTTCACCCCGTAGCATAAAAAATTATTGATATATCGGGGTGTGGGGCGTACTCTGATACGACTAACCATCAACGCAGATTTGAAAGGAACATCATGCGTTCAGTTGTTATGGAAGCCCCCGGCAAGGTCGTCGTCAACGAAGTCGACAAGCCGACCCTGCTCGAACCCACCGACGCCATCATCAAGCTCGCAGCATCCTGCATCTGCGGCTCCGACCTGTGGCCCTACCGCGGCGCACAGCCCGTCGACCACCGGGCAATGGGCCACGAATACATCGGCGAAGTCGTCGAAGTAGGCTCCGAGGTCACCACCGTAGCCCCCGGCGACTTCGTCGTAGGCTCCTTCTGCATCTCCTGCGGCGAATGCGAAACCTGCACCGCAGGCTACCCCTCCCGCTGCCTCAAGGCAATCGCAACAGGCGACGCCTTCATCGGCGCACGCTCCAACGGCACCCAGGCAGAATACGCCCGCGTACCCTTCGCAGACGGCACCCTCGTCAAGACCCCCGCCGCACCCACCGCAGAGCAGATCCCGCACCTGATGGCGGCATCCGATGTGCTCGGCACCGGCTGGTACGCAGCGGACGCCGCGAAGGCAGGCCCCGGCAAGACCATCGTCGTTGTTGGCGACGGCGCAGTCGGCCTGAGCACAGTCATCGGCGCTAAGCAGCTCGGCGCGGAGAAGATCATCATCATGTCCCGCAACCCCGAACGTCAGGCGCTCGCTAAGGCATTCGGCGCAACCCACATCGTGGAAGAGCGCGGCGAAGAGGGCATCGCCAAGGTCATGGAGCTCACCGACGGCGTGGGCGCACACGGCGTCGCGGAGGCTGTTGGCACCCAGCAGTCCTTCGACCAGGCTCTCGGCTGCGTACGCCACGGCGGCTACATCGGCTTCGTGGGCGTGCCGCACGACAGCTCCATCGGCACCGATAAGCTCTTCGGCAAGCAGGTTCACCTGGAGGGTGGCCCCGCCCCCGTGCGCAAGTACCTGCCGACCCTCATCGACCTGATTTACAAGGGCGAAATTGAGCCCGGCCGCGTCTTCGACATGGTTCTGCCCATTGACGAGGCGGCTAAGGGTTACGAGGCAATGGACCAGCGTACCGCCACCAAGGTTCTGCTGACCATGCCGTAATACCTGCTGTAGCACCGGTTCCTATACCGGCTCCTGTACCGGCAGCCCGGCGTGTATGCGCTACTAATCCCCGCACCGACCCTGCCGCTCCACGTGAGCGGAGGGCACCGGTTGCGGGGATTAGTGCATTAAAAATTGGGTTTATTTGCCACCTTCCGGCGAGGTGAGGGACAAATGAGTGAGCCAAGGCATAGAATAAAAGAGCATGATTCGTACAACTCGAAGGATGACAATGACGAAGAAGCCTTTCCCTTCCGACCTCGAAATCGCACTTGCCGCCGATCTTTGGCCTATTAACAAGATCGCAGCAGACAACGGCATCAGCGAAGATCGCCTTGAACCCTACGGCAAGTATGTCGCTAAGGTCCTCCTCGACGAAACCACCAACGCAGAGACTGCCCGCAAGCGCGGCTCCAAGTACATCGTGGTTACCGCAGTCACCCCCACCCCGCTCGGTGAAGGTAAGACCGCAACCTCCGTCTCCCTCGCACAGGGCTTCGCACAGACCGGCCGCAAGGCAATCCTGGCTCTGCGTCAGCCCGCAATGGGCCCGACCTTCGGCATCAAGGGCGGCGCAGCAGGCGGCGGCTACTCCCAGATCGTTCCCATGGAGAAGCTGAACCTGCACCTGACCGGCGACTTCCACGCCGTCACCGCAGCACACAACCTGCTTGCCGCCATGATCGACAACCACCTGCACCACGGCAACGAGCTGCGCATCGACCCGCGCGCAATCGAGTGGCGCCGCGTTATCGACATGAACGACCGCTCCCTGCGCAACATCGTCGTGGGCCTGGGCGAACGCATGGACGGCGTGGTCCGCGAGACCGGTTTCGACATCACCAGCGCCTCCGAAATCATGGTGATTCTCTCGCTGGCAACCTCCTTCAAGGACCTCCGCGAGCGCCTGGCAAAGATTGTGATCGGCCTGAACTACGACGGCGAGCCCGTCACCGCAGCCGATCTGAAGGCTGACGGCGCAATGTCCGTCATCCTGGCAGACGCAATCAACCCGAACCTGCTGCAGACCCTGGAGCACACCCCCGCACTGATTCACGCGGGCCCCTTCGGCAACATCGCAACCGGTAACTCCTCCGTGGTCGCCGACTACGTTGGTCTGGAGTACTCCGACTACGTGATTACCGAGGCTGGCTTCGGTGCCGATATGGGTGCGGAGCGTTTCTTCAACGTCAAGTGCCGCGTCTCCGGCCTGAAGCCGGACGCAGCAGTGCTCGTCGTAACCGTGCGCTCCCTGAAGTCCCACTCCGGCCTGTACAAGATCGTTCCGGGCAAGCCCCTGCCCGAAGGCATGCTGCAGGAAAGCCCCTCCGACGTGGAGAAGGGCGCAGAGAACCTGAAGAAGCACATCGAGATTGTGCGCAACTTCGGTGTTCAGCCGGTCGTGGCAATCAACGCCTTCCCGACCGACTTCGAGTCCGAGCACGAGACCATCCGCCGTATTGCTGAGGAAGCCGGTGCTCGCGTCGCTATCCACCGCGGTGTGGCTGAGGGCGGTAAGGGCACCACCGACCTGGCGGACGTGGTTGCTGAGGCATGTGACGACGTTTCGGATCTGAAGTACACCTACGATCTTGAGGACTCCATCGAGACCAAGATTGAGAAGGTTGCGACCAAGGTCTATGGCGCGGACGGCATCTCCATCGCTCCCGCCGCCGCTAAGCAGCTGAAGCGTTTCGCTGAGCTGGGCTACTCGCACCTGCCCGTGGTTATCGCGAAGACCCACCTGTCCATCTCTTCGGATGCAACTCTGAAGGGCGCACCGACCGGCTGGACTCTGCCCGTGCGCGAGGTTCGCCTGGCTGCAGGTGCAGGCTACGTCTACGCTATCTGCGGCACCATGCGCACTATGCCGGGTCTGAGCAAGAGCCCCGCAGCTGAGCGCATCGGCTTCGACGAGAACGGCGTGATGGTCGGCCTGTCCTAAGGCGGCTGTTCCAGCTGATTTATAGCTAGTGGAGGCGGCGCTCCTTCCCCACAGCGGGGGAGGAACGCTGCCTTTGCTGTGCCCTATGGTGCTTTTGTGGAATGCTCTGCCCCAGATACATGGAAGCATGAGGGGCGAATACGAGGTGTGCAACGCTTGAGGGCGGGGGAGCGGAGCTCTTGAAAACAGAATGAAACTAGGCTGCAACCGGGGGGAGTGAAGGATTCTGAAACCCCTAGTGGAGGGGTCTTTCAATCTTTCATTGAGGCTTCTAGAGCGCCTGTTTTGAGGGCGGAATTGGTACGTGCTGGTTAATAATTGGGCTCTATTTGTGCTTGAAGGTCAGGTTTTATTAAACAATCTGTAGAGGTTGATTTTTTAGTGACACACTGTCTTGCATTTTGTGAAAATACGGCATTGACTAGGTATTTTGCTTTTTGAAAGGGGTTTTAACGGGTGCACTCAGTGAACCTGAAAGTGGGGCTGATGTTATTGTTTTGTAATAAAACCTCTACTTTAGAGGGTGCCTACAGGGATAAAACAGACCAATTGATTTTGCCCTCGCGCGAATAATTGTGCAGATTTTGAACGGTGAGCAGTATATTTTTTCCCGCTCATGAAGTTGCAAGTACTTGAAGATACTTTCACCTTAACCCTCTACTTCCGCAGAATACCAGGCTAAAACTGGGTATTGAACCTTTGGGGTTGCCGAGTGTGGAGCTTAAGTTAAAGGTGCACCGAAGTGCCAAAAGAGGGAAATTCTAAAATTATTTTGAGTGAAATAAGTCACGCTAAAACTCGAAAAAAATGAAATTGGTACGTATGGATACCCTAAAAAACACCTGTTTTTATTACAGAATGATTACAATGAGGCGCGGGTCACTAAATCAGGCTCTCCGTACCAAATTGGGTGGTAAAACAGCCCCCAAAAAGTTCGCTACTATTGAGTCATCAAGTAATCGTGAGATTTCCAAAGTCCTCGGGTTGCTTGTGTTTGAGTGAGTGATAGATACCCCTGGGTGTCATGAGAAGCGACTGTGTATCGATGCGCAGTCGCTTCTCTGTTTAACTTTTGAATTTCAGTGGAACCTCAGCCGGGCGGGATCCAGCCGAAACCTAATCCGCGCTGAACCCAATCCGTACCGAGCGTGCTCCAGAATCTGTTCCCTGTGCATCCTATACATACAACCCGCACATGTATCCCGCGCGTTCAACGCCGAATGCGCTGATAGGGGAGCGAACCGCATAGGCGCATGCTGTGCGGTCACAACCCCTACACTGGAACTATGACTACTTACCCCGAACCCACCCTCATCTTCGAGAACCCCGAACTGACCGTCCGTGCGTTCAGCGTCTCCGAGATGGACAACAGCGTCTACCTCATCACCATGCGCGCCACCGGCGAGCAGGTGCTCATCGACCCTGCAGACGACGCAGAAGAACTCTACGCTTTCACTCTCGACGCGCTCCTGAATGACTGCCCGCAGCTTGAACTGGCAGACGGCGAAGAACGCCGCGTGCGCGTCATGGAGAAGGAAGAGGATTTCAACTCCATCAGGCCCCGCGCAATCGGTCTGACCGGCATCCTGGTCACCCACGGCCACTGGGACCACATCCGCGCTATTAAGGATCTCGACCACCTCACCGGTGCCGTGACCTCCGCGGGTGCAGCTGACGCTGCTGAGATTAAGGAACTGGAAGACTACACCGTCGAAGAAGAACTGACCGGCGGCGAAAGCTTCGACTTCTACCTCTCCGACACCGTCATCCGCGCCCTGCACGTGCCCGGCCACACCCCCGGATCCATCGTCTACACCCTCGAAGCCACCTGGGAAGACGGTACCCCCGCAACCCTGCTGTTCACCGGCGACACTCTCTTCCCCGGCGGCGTGGGTAAGACCGACTCCCTGCAGCAGTTCGGTGAGCTCTTCTCCAACGTGCTCGAAAAGCTCTTCGGCGGCTTCGAAGATGACGCCATCGTGCTACCCGGCCACGGCCGCTCCACCACCCTTGGCGACGAGCGCCCCCACCTGGAAGAGTGGGGAACCCGCGGCTGGTAAACCGCGCCTGACAGTCCACCTCATATAAGTACTGCACCCTCATGCCTTCACCGGCCGCATAATCCCGCTGGTGAAAGGCGTGAGGGTGTAGAATTTAAGTTCGAAGATAAGACGAAAGGATTTTCGATGACACCCCGCCCGGCACACGGTAGCACCGCACTCAAAGCGAACG
This sequence comes from Rothia sp. HMSC069C10, assembly GCF_001812205.1. Taxonomy (NCBI): domain Bacteria; kingdom Bacillati; phylum Actinomycetota; class Actinomycetes; order Micrococcales; family Micrococcaceae; genus Rothia; species Rothia sp. HMSC069C10. The sequence goes on along the minus strand of NZ_KV808297.1, from coordinate 15,950 downwards.
ACCTGACCAGTATCCGGGTTCAGGGTGCCCGCGAAAACAACCTCAAGAACGTAGACCTCACCATTCCGCGTGATGCGATGGTCGTCTTCACCGGCCTCTCCGGCTCCGGTAAGTCCTCCCTCGCCTTCGACACCATCTTTGCGGAAGGTCAGCGCCGCTACGTCGAGTCGCTGTCCTCCTACGCGCGTATGTTCCTCGGACAGGTCGACAAGCCCGACGTAGACTTCATCGAGGGCCTCTCCCCGGCGGTGTCTATCGACCAGAAGTCCACCTCCAAGAACCCGCGCTCAACCGTCGGTACCATCACCGAAATCTACGACTACATGCGTCTGCTCTGGGCGCGCATCGGCCACCCGCACTGCCCCGAATGTGGCGAAGAAATCACCCAGCAGACCCCGCAGCAGATCGTGGACATTCTGCAGGAGTACCCCGAACGCACCCGCCTGCAGATCCTCGCGCCCGTCGTCAGTGCACGTAAGGGCGAGTTCGTAGACCTCTTCAAGGACCTGCTCACCCAGGGCTATTCGCGTGCCCGCGTGGACGGCGAAACCGTGCAGCTCTCCGACCCGCCCAAGCTCGCCAAACAGTACAAGCACACCATCGAGGTGGTCGTCGACCGCATCGTCATTAAGGACGGTATTCACCAGCGCCTGACCGACTCCATCGAAACCGCGCTCAAGCTCGCCGACGGCCGCGTACTCATCGACTTCGTGGACCGCGAGCAGGACGACCCCGAACGCACCCGCTCCTTCAGCGAAAACCTCGCCTGCCCCAACAACCACCCGCTGCAGATCGACACCATCGAGCCGCGCGCCTTCTCCTTCAACTCGCCGTTCGGCGCATGTAGCGCCTGCGACGGCATCGGCTCGCGCCTGGAAGTAGACACCGAACTGCTCGTACCCAACCCCGACCTGACCCTCGGCGAGGGCGCTATCGCACCCTGGTCGCAGGGCAAAGCAACCACCGAATACTGGCTGCGCCTGCTCGCAGGCCTGGGGGAGGAGCTCGGCTTTGACCTGAACACCCCCTTCAAGGACCTGCCCGCCAAGACCCGCGCCGCCATCCTGGACGGCAAAGACTACAAGGTTGAGGTGTCCTACCGTAACCGATTCGGCCGCGAACGTCGTTACACCTCCGGATTCGAAGGCGTGAAGGCGTACATCAAGCGCAAGCACGAAGAAACCGAATCGGACTTTGCCCGCGACCGCTACGAACAGTACATGCGCCAGGTCGCCTGCCCCTCCTGCGGTGGCGCGCGCCTAAACCCGACCATCCTCGGCGTGAAGGTCGGCGGCAAGTCCATTGCAGACATTACCGACCTGTCCCTGGCTGACGCGCTCGCCTTCGTGCGCGGTCTGCAGCTCAGCGCCCGCGAAGCCAAGATTGGCGAACAGGTCCTCAAAGAAATTGACGCGCGCCTGCAGTTCCTGCTGGACGTGGGCCTGGACTACCTGACCCTCTCACGCTCCGCCGGTACGCTCTCCGGCGGTGAGGCGCAGCGCATCCGCCTCGCAACCCAGATTGGTTCCGGCCTGGTCGGCGTGCTCTACGTGCTCGATGAGCCCTCCATCGGTCTGCACCAGCGCGATAACCGCCGCCTCATCGAAACCCTGACTAAGCTGCGCGACATGGGCAACACGCTCATTGTGGTTGAGCATGACGAAGACACCATGCGCGAAGCCGACTGGATCGTGGACGTAGGACCCGGCGCCGGCGAGCACGGCGGCGAAATCGTACACTCCGGCAGCTTTGAGGAGCTGCTGAAGAACACCAAGTCCATTACCGGCGACTACATGGCTGGCCGCCGCAGCATTGAGGTGCCCGCATCCCGCCGCCCCGTGGACAAGGAACGTCAGCTGATCGTGCGCGGCGCCCGCGAAAACAATCTCAAGAACGTGACTGTGTCCTTCCCGTTGGGCGTGTTCACCGCGGTGACCGGTGTGTCCGGCTCGGGTAAATCGACCCTCGTCAACGACATTCTGTATACCTCTCTGGCGAACAAGCTCAATGGCGCCAAGCAGGTGCCCGGCCGCCACAAGAGCATCGACGGCCTGGAGCACCTGGACAAGGTCATTCACGTGGACCAGTCGCCCATCGGTCGTACCCCGCGTTCGAACCCCGCCACCTACACCGGCGTGTTCGACCACATCCGCAAGCTGTTTGCAGAGACCAGCGAAGCGAAAATGCGCGGCTACACCCCGGGTCGATTCTCCTTCAACGTCAAGGGCGGCCGCTGCGAGGACTGCTCCGGCGACGGCACCCTGAAGATTGAAATGAACTTCCTGCCGGACGTGTACGTGCCCTGCGAAACCTGCCACGGCAAGCGCTACAACCGCGAAACCCTCGAAGTGCATTACAAGGGCAAGACCATCGCCGACGTACTCGAAATGCCCGTGGAAGAAGCCGCAGAGTTCTTCGCTGCGTTCACCCCGATTGCGCGCCACCTGAACACCCTCGTGGACGTGGGCCTGGGCTACATTCGCCTGGGCCAGCCCGCAACCACCCTCTCCGGCGGTGAAGCGCAGCGCGTGAAGCTCGCAACCGAACTGCAGAAGCGCTCCAACGGCCGCTCCATCTACGTGCTGGACGAGCCGACCACCGGCCTGCACTTTGAAGACATCCGCAAGCTGCTCGCCGTGCTGCAATCGCTGGTGGACAAGGGCAATAGCGTCATCACCATCGAGCACAACCTGGACGTGGTCAAGTGCGCCGACTGGATTATCGACATGGGCCCCGAAGGCGGTAGCGGCGGCGGCACCGTCATCGCCGAAGGAACCCCGGAACAGGTGGCTCAGGTGAAGGGCTCGCACACCGGCGCGTTCCTTGCTGAAATCCTGAGCTAGCCGAGATTCTGAACTAGTCAAAAATTTGCCCTAGAGGAAACCTACGTGACTGATACTCAAGGAACCGAACCCACGCGGGGAGCTCAGGCAACCCGTGGCGCTATGAACCGTGGCGCTGTGACCACCGCGGACCGTGCGCGGCACATCCTGCACACCCAGCTGGAGGCGGACTTCTGCCAGGCGCCTGGCTCGATTAGCCGCGCCCTCGAAGAGCTACGCGACTACCCGGACGCCGAGAGCCTGCCGCTGCTCGCCACCGTGCAGCCTCCCTCCGAGAAGATGGGTGCCGCACGCCGCCGCAACGACGACATCTGGGAGTTGCGCGTCGCCAACTACGCGAGTGTCGGCATTCTCTGCGCCAAGCATCCGCGCGTGCTGGACAAGGCCATCGACTACATGCTCGGCGACCAGTCGAACTGGCTGGGCGATTACGCGCAGCTGCGCCAGCTCAACGAACTGCTCACCCCCTACACCCAGCAGGTCAGCGGCACGAGCATCTACTACACGCCCGGCCGCGCCCTGCTGAACTCGGTCGTACCCGAGGGCGTGCAGGCGCAGGAGGTCAAGTGCGCCGTGCCCGGTGTGGGTATGATGCGCCGCGTTGACCCCGCCGAGCTGAAGGTTGCGCTGCTCGCCGAAATCACGGGCGAGCGCAGCATCCGCAGGGAGGCAAACGCCTCCGCGGGGGCGCTTGAGGCCGACCCGCAGGACATGCAGGCGCGCGTAACCCGCCTGCGCGTGGAGCTGCTGGCCGCTGAACAGTTTGAGCGCTTCCGCGGGGATAAACGCTACTCGAACGCGCTGGGCTTTAGCGTGACCCGCCCGGATGTGCTGGTGCTTGCCGCATACCCGGTGGATGGGGATACACCTGATGCACCCGCGGCGGGGGAGAGCCCCGCGCTCGCAGACCCTATCGCTATGGTTGGCCTGAGTGACGATTCGCCGATTATGCGCCAGATTGGCATTGACGTGCTGCCCGCCTTCCGCGGCGCGGGTATTGCGAGCGCCCTGGTGCGAGATGCCGCACGCCTGACCCTGGCGGAAGGGTACCTACCGTTCTACGGTACGAGCCCGTCGCACATGCTGTCGCAGAGGGTTGCGATGAATGCCGGGTTGGTGCCGACCTGGTGGGAGTACGTGTCCACCAGCCTGAATGACCTACCTATGGACTAGATTTGCCTACAGACTAGAGCCGCCCGCGCTAGGCATAACGACATGTAGAAAGCCCCCGAGATTCGGAGTCTCGGGGGCTTTTGCTGTACTAATTTCGCGGGCTGAGAGTTTCACGCGCTGCGGATTTCGTGTGCAGGGATTTTCGCGGGGTTCAGCGTCTAGGGTTGCCGCATAAGGAACAGCCTCTAGAGCCTTACCAGTTAAAGCTCCGCGCCGTTGCTGGCAATCACCTCGCGGTACCAGTGGAAGGACTTCTTACGGTAGCGCGCCAGGGTGCCGGTGCCGTCGTCGTTGCGGTCCACGTAGATGAACCCGTAACGCTTGGACATCTGCGCGGTGGAGGCGCTAATCATGTCGATGCAACCCCAGGTGGTGTAGCCGAGCACGTTCACGCCGTCCTCAATCGCCTCGCGTACCGCGTGCAGGTGCTGGCGCAGGTAGTCGATGCGGTAGTCGTCCTCCACGGTGAGCTCACCGTTCACCTCGACCAGTTCGTCGCGGGCGCCCAGGCCGTTCTCCACGATGAACAGCGGCTTCTGCCAGCGGTCCCAATACTGGTTGAGGACCACGCGCAGGCCGGTCGGGTCAATCTGCCAGCCCCATTCGCTGGCAGGTAGGGTCGGGTTCACCACGCCGCCGAGGATGTTGCCTTCGCCGCGTTCGCCTCGTGCCGGGTCGCCGGTCGCGCAGGTGGACATGTAGTAGCTGAACGACACGAAATCCACGGTGTTCTTCAGGTCCTCGCGGTCCTGCTCGGTGATGTTCAGCTCCACGCCCTTCTCACGCAGGGCACGCAGGAAGTAGCCGGGGTATGCGCCGCGCACGTGCACGTCACCGAACGCGAAGTTCGCCTGCTCCGTCTGCATGGCGGCGAGTACGTCGGCGGGGTCGGGGGTGAGCGGGTAGGTGGGCATGGCAAGAATCATGCAGCCGACCTGGGCGCCGGGCGCCAGTTCGCGTGCCGCAGCGGTGGCGCGTGCGGAGGCGACCAGTTCGTGATGCATTGCCTGGTACAGGTCGGCGTCGCTGAGCTGATCCGCCGGGGTGTTAATGCCGCCGGACATGAACGGCAGGTGCAGCATCGAGTTGATTTCGTTGAAGGTCAGCCAGTACTTCACGCGCTTGCCGTAGCGGGCGAACACGGTGCGGGCGTAGCGTTCGTAGAAGCCGATGAGTTCGCGGCTGGTCCAGCCGTTGTACTGTTCGACCAGGTGCAGCGGGGTTTCGTAGTGGCTGAGGGTGATGAGCGGTTCCATGCCGTGCTTTTCGAGCTCGTCGAGCACGCGGTCGTAGAAGGCGAGGCCCGCCTCGTTCGGGGTTTCTTCGTCGCCGCGGGGGAAGATACGCGACCAGGCGATGGAGAAGCGGAAGACCTTGAAACCCATCTCCGCGAGCAGGGCGATGTCTTCGCGGTAGCGGTGGTAGAAGTCGATGCCCTCCAGCTTGAGGTTGTCCTCGGTGGGTTCCGCGGTGCGCGGGTACAGGCCGCCGGCGGGCAGCACATCCTGCAGGCTGGGGCCCTTGCCGTCTTCGTTCCAGGCGCCCTCGAACTGGTTGGCGGCGGTGGCGCCTCCGAAGAGGAAACCGGCGGGGAACGCGCCGAGCGGTTGCGGTTCGGTCAGGGCCGGGTTGGAGTTGGGCAGAGGGGTGGTTTGGGCGGTGATGTGCTGGTCCTGATGCACGGCATCCTCCAAGGTGCTTTAGGTCTTTCTTCTACCCTAGCGGAGGGGGAGGGGGATTACTAGGTTTTAGCTACCCGGGTGGGCGTTTTCGCATTGTGGGGAGACGTAGGAGCTGTGGCGGGCGTAACCGTAAAATAGGAACGTGCAGATTATTCGAGAGACCGGCCCCGAGTCCGGCGATATCCTCATTCACCACGACCAGACGGTGCAGATGCTCCGCGAGGTGGCAAGCGGGCAGCGTGAAGCTACCCTACGCATGTATCAGCCGAACCCGACGGTCGCGTTCGGCCGCCGTGACGAACTGAACCCCGGCTTCGCGGCCGCCTCCGCGGCGTGCGCCAAGCACGGCTTCGAGGTGCTGGTGCGTAAGGTCGGTGGGCACGCCGCCGCCTACCATCAGGGGTGCCTGGTCGTGGACCATTTTCAGCCCGCCTCCGACGCCCGCAGCGGCAACACCCTACGCTACGAACTGTTCGGTTCCATGTACGCGCAGGCGCTCCGCGAGGTTGGCGTGGACGCGCGCATGGGCGAGATCCCGGGGGAGTACTGCCCCGGCGAGTATTCGGTGCACGCGCAGCTTCCCGCCTCCGCAGGTGGTGGCCGCATTAAACTGGTTGGCACCGCCCAGCGTGTGGTGACTGGCGGTTGGTGGTTCAGCACCGGCATCGTGGTCTCCGACTCTGCGCCGCTGCGGGCGGTCACCGCGGATGTGTACCGTGCCCTCGGCATGGAGCTGGACCCCGCCACGGTTGGCGCGGCGCAGGACGCGAACCCCGCCCTGCTCATGGAAGACCTGGAAGACGCCATCGTTGAGGTGTACGCCCAAAACGGTTTTCACTAGGTTGTTTTATTTCTGACTTTTATCCGTAACTTATTCGATATATCCCCACCTGAAGCGAAGGAGCATCCATGCGTTGGGCACAGATTAAAGACTCGAAGGGCAGCCGCGCGGTCTGCTTCTTCGAAGAGACCGTGTACGAGCTTCCGGCGAAGCTCAGCCCGCTACTGAATTTCTACAGCCGGTTCCGCCTGAACTTTGGCGACCCGAAGAACGCCGTGGCAATCCTGAAGGAGAACGGCGCGACCGTCATGGGCCACGGCGAGGAACTATGGAACTCCCTACCCTTTATTCGCCCGCTGGATAAGCCCGGCAAGATTGTGTGCGCCGGCCTGAACTACCGCGACCACGCCGCGGAAATGAACCTTGAGGTGCCCGAGCATCCGGCGCTGTTCGCGAAGTTCCCGAACGCGCTGATTGGCCCCGGCGAGCAGATCCGCATGCCCGCCGCCGACGGCACCGGCAGCACGAAGGTCGACTGGGAGGTTGAGCTGTGCCTGGTCGTGGGCGCTCGCCTGCGTAATGCCACGGAGGAGCAGGCACTTGAGGCTCTGATGGGGTACGCGGTCATGAATGATGTGTCGGTGCGTGACTGGCAGGGTCGTTCTTCGGAGTGGTTCCAGGGTAAGAACTGGGATGCGATGACTCCGTTTGGTCCGGTGATTGTGAGCCCCGATGAGGTTGACCCGGTTGCCGGCCTGGAGCTGGTCTGTGAGGTGGATGGTGTGGTGCGTCAGCGCGGCACGACGGCGGATATGGTGTTCACTCCGGCGCAGCTGCTGTCCTATATTTCGCGGTTTATGACCCTGGAGCCGGGTGACCTGGTGGCGACGGGTACCCCGGCAGGGGTTGGTTTGTCGCTGCATCCGCGTCAGTGGTTGAAGCCGGGGCAGACGGTGCGCACCCGTATTGAGGGTATTGGCGAACTGGTGAATGTCTGCTCGGAGGCGGGTGCGCTGTAGCTATTCGGTAGCTCTGTGAGTAACCGCTATTGAACCCACCTGAACCCACAGAGGCGGGTGCGGCACCTGCTATTGGGTGCACCGCAAGGCACCCACAAATGAATATCTATGCACCCCGCATGTGTTTTTGAGGCGCATGCGGGGTGTTTCTATGCTTTCTAAAGCTCCCGGTGGGCGGCTTGGAATTCTTGGAATGTACAATGAAGGGCGTCCTGCGTGGGGGAGTGTGGTGCATGCATGGTTACACACTGACAAACACATAGAAACTTTGAACTTTTACGTGAATTTTAGGGTTTTGGGTGGGTTTTGTGGGTCTATAGGGGTGAAACAAGGGGGTGCTCCCGGTGGTGATTGCGACTCAAAAATGGTTGACGGGGCTCACAGAAGCCCCTGTTTCAGTGACTGAGACCATATCTACCTTTGGTGCGGAATCCCAAATTGTGGTCACGTGTGAGAAATTCAACAGACCGTTTTGGCGCGTCATTCCGGGAACTTTGAGGTTGAGGGTTTAGTTTCCCGTGCGCATTTTTCGTTTTTCTGAAGCTATACTCGCTTGACTAGGGGTAAAGCATAAACACTGCGGTGCAAATTCCGAAAACCTGAACATCTATCAATGCACACAGGTGTAAAGAAATATGAGTCTAAACCTGAACCTTTATCAAAAAATCGGTGCCCCAAATCACAAACTCGTTTTGCGTTCGCCCAAAAGACTATGTAGGGTATGGGGATTATCTGAGAGTTTCCTGAGAATTCCTGCCAGAAGATCGGGGCCCACCCGGGCACACCCTCAGATGCATATTTCACTCACGTCCGTGTTTGTTCATACAAACGCACTCACTCAAACAAGCCGACACGAACGGAAGAAAAACATGACCGCAACTGCATCCAAAAATCCGGCACAGCGCCCGACAAACCGCCGCCGTGCCACCATCGCTGCCTCCGCAGCACTGGCAACCGTCATCACCGGCGCGAACCTCCCCGCGACCTTCGGTGCCACCGCCTCCACCCGCAACGTATCCGGTACCACCTGCGTCGACGCAGGCTACCGCACCGTGCCGACCCTCGCGAACATCACCAACGTCGCGCCCGGTCCGACCTGCTACTGGAACCCCGACCAGCAGGCACAGACCATTGACACTCTCGCACCGGTCAACTCCTCCCTCACCAAGGAGCAGCTGACCACCACCGAGAACACCTCGCCGCTGAGCGGCAAGCTCGCCAGCGACTCCTTCGCAGCCCAGAAGCTCACCGGCACCGAAGCCGTCGCGCCCAACAGCAGCGAAATTAGCCGCACCTTCCTCGAATACAGCGGCGATGCGGGCAACCACCCCGTCACCACCGCCATCAACGGCGGTACCCTCAAGAAGATTCGCACCCAGACCGTCGGCGGCCACGAAAACATCCCGACCCTCGCCGTGAACTCCGCGAACCCGCACCAGGAGTACGTCGAGGTCGTCTCCCGCGATGGCCGCGTCAACGCCAACGCAGAGAACAAGCGCATCCTCACCGGCGGCATCCCGATCCCGAACTGGCTTGCCGAGGACCACGGCCTCTCCGGCGACCAGTCCGTCGCCCTGTACGACGAGGCGACCGGCATCTGGCGCTCCTACTTCAAGTTCGTCAAGGATGCAGACGCACAGACCTACACCAGCACCGCCCGTGTGCAGGTCGGCGGCGGCAACGCGTCCACCCCCAAGAGCGCCAAGATTCAGTACGACAACGTTGGCCGCGGCAACGCAGGCCAGACCGTCACCATCAAGGCGCCCGTCAGCATTGACGTGAAGTCCGGCAACGCCCGCACCTCCTACCCGATTGCTCGCGGTGCGAAGTTCCGCCTGGCGAAGAACGTGCCCGGCGCGTCCATCAACGAGACCACCGGCGAGATTACCTACAAGATTCCCGCAGGCACCCGCGGCACCGTGGACATTCCCGTGGCGGTTGACTACCCGGCAACCTACCACGTGTCCTCCGGCGGTTACATGCTCGCTAAGCCGAACTTCGGCGGCGTGGGCGAAGACAACTACTGGCTGACCCTCAAGAACGGCACCTCCTCCGTGGTGGGCCTGGCAAATGAGCTCACCCAGATTGGTGTGGACGAGCTCAAGGCCGGCAAGATCAACCACATGGTGTCCATCACCGCGGCTGACTACGCTGCACTGGTCTCCTCCTTCCCCGCGAAGGGTACCGACGGCAAGATTGACGCGAGCAAGTACCCGAACGCACCCCGCGCGGGTCAGCGTGGCTTCCTGCCCGCAAGCTTTGATGTGGAAGAGCACCTGGCAAACACCGGCCACGCTGACGACCAGCTCACCCGCATGATCCTGACCGCAATGAAGGAATACGGCTTCATCCTCACGGACCACAACCTCTTCACCAACGCATTCAACCTGGAGGCGGCAAGCTCCTACGCGCCCTACGCCCGCCAGGGTAAGAACGTGTATAAGGAAGACCCGCAGCTGGCGGCAATGTTCGCGAACTTCGTGCCCAGCGGCTTCACCGGCAACCAGTTCCCCTGGCAGCAGGTGCAGTGGATGCCCGTGAACTACACCGAGTCCGCTGAGAACACTGCACGCCGCGAGGGCACCCAGGTTCTGCCGCAGAGCAACAACCAGGCTGCCGACTCGAACGCTGACGCGCACAAGATTGCACGCCCCGTGACCGTGCGCCGCTCCGCCGTGCGCACCCCCAAGGCCGTGCGCATCAGCGACGCCGAGACTCAGAACGCGGCAGTGAACCAGGCTTCGGACGCCGTGAAGTTCAAGTACCCCTCGGATTCCTACGGTAAGACCGGCACCGGCTCCGGCGTGTTCTACCAGCCCGCCGAGCACCACGCCACCGTCTACTCCGGCGAGACCGCAGTCGCGCAGAGTGTTCACCAGTCGCACAAGGTTTCCCCGAACTACCGTTACGCGCGCGACTACAACTTCCAGGAAATCCAGCAGACCCCGAACTTCCGCCCCAGCCGCTGGGTCAACAAGGAGAAGGTCAACACTGCTGGCGGCCAGTTCTCCAGCGCGGAGACCGGCATCCGTTTTGCCTCCAACGGCAAGACCGGCACCTACTCGATCGATCTGAACACTCACGAGGTCACCGGCACCACCTGGGATCTGCGCCGCGACAACGGTACGAACATCACCGTGAACCGCACCGGCAAGGCACCCGCACGCATGTCCGATGTGAAGGCGAAGAGGGGCGCAGCCGCACAGCTGTACTCGATTCCGCTGAAGGTGCACGTGGTTGACAAGAACAGCCCCATCGCGCGTGAGGACTCCGTCTCCCTGTACTCGGGCACCACCCAGAACGTGGCAGTCCTGAACAACGATGAAGCATCCTTCGGCGCATACAGCCGCGGCGAAACCGTGAAGAAGCTGGAGCTGCTCAACCAGCGCGGCCAGGCCGTCAGCGCATACAGCGACGAATACGGCACTTACCGTGTGGTGACCCTGCCCGACGGCACCCAGGGCATCGCGGTATCCGCTAAGGATAAGCAGGGCTTCGCACCGCTGGTCCGCTACCGCGCAGTGACCGACAAGGGCGTAAAGTCCGCTGAAGGTTACCTGCAGGTGGCAGTCGCTAACCGCTAGCCGGACGCACCTGCAGTATTAGTGCACATAGGGGAGAGGGGCACGTCAAGAAAGCACGCCGCACAGGCGTAACTTCCTTGACGTGCCCCCTTTCCTGTACATAAGGTGAAAATACTATGACTCAGAGCCAGCACACAGACCAGACCGAAACTAACACCACCCACACTGACCATGCCCACGAGCATGCATCGGACCATACCCACGAGGCGCCCACCAACGCGCCCCTCCTCGAAGGCAGCGGCCCCAAAGACTGGGAGGAACAGTTCGGCCCGTCCGTAGCGATTTTCTCTGCGCTCGCGAACCCGCTACGCCTGGCGATTGCGCACCACCTGATGCACCGCCCGCACAGCGTGAGCGAACTGCACACCTGCCTGGGTATTTCGCAGCCGCTCGCCTCGCACCACCTGCGCATCCTGCGTGAGGCGCACGTGATTGACCGTGAGCAGCAGGGCCGCACCACCATTTACCGTCTGAAGGACGACCATATTAGCCACATTGTGGTTGACGTGTATGAGCATACGCGTGAGCATCATGCGGACTAGTTTGCCCTCAAGCTGAGCGTTGGCTGGGAGCCGTTGTAAGATGGTGTGTGTCCGTGCACCAGTACAGTGCGGAATAGTATGCGCACCGGCGGCGCCCCGAGTGGCACGCTTGCGCCTGAGTTAAGGAGACTTATGTCTGCCGCTGATTCTTCAGCAATTGTTATTAGCGTTTCTGGTGAGGAGCGCGAGGTCACCGCGAAGACTGCCGCTGAGCTGTTCGCTGACGACCCGAAGATTGTTGTGGCACGCGTGAACGGCGTGCTGGTTGATCTCTCCCACGAGCTGTCTGCTGGCGATTCCGTTGAGCCGGTTTTCATTCACGAACCGGACGGCCTGAACGTTCTGCGCCACTCCGCCGCGCACGTGATGGCGCAGGCGGTGCAGGAGTACCGCAAGGACGCCAAGCTGGGCATTGGTCCGTACATTACTGACGGCTTCTACTTTGACTTTGATGTGGCTGAGCCGTTCACCCCGGAAGATCTGAAGAAGATCGAGAAGTCGATGATTAAGATCATCAAGTCCGGTCAGCTGTTCCGCCGCCGCGTGGTCACCCACGACGAGGCTGTCGCCGAGATGGCGAACGAGCCGTACAAGCTGGAGCTGCTCTCCCTGACCCAGGGCCCCGGTTCTGGTGCGGATGCTGCCGAGGGCGCATCCGTGGAGGTCGGCGAGGGTGAAATCACCATTTACGACAACGTGCACCCGAAGACCGGCGAGACCGTCTGGAAGGACCTCTGCCGCGGCCCGCACCTGCCGAACACCAAGCTGATTGCTAACGGTTACGCCCTGATGCGTGCCGGTGGCGCGTACTGGCGCGGTTCTGAGAAGAACCCCATGCTGCAGCGTATTTACGGTACCGCTTGGCCGACTAAGGACGAGCTGGTGGCGTACAAGGAGCGCATCGCTGAGGCGGAGCGCCGCGACCACCGCCGCCTGGGCCGTGAGCTGGACCTGTTCTCCTTCCCGAAGAACATTGGTCCCGGCCTGCCGGTGATTCACCCTAAGGGTGGCGTGATTAAGCGCGAAATGGAAGACTACGTGCGTACCCGCCACATTCAGGAGGGTTTCCAGTACGTCAGCACTCCGCACATTTCGAAGGAAGACCTGTTCTACACTTCTGGTCACCTTCCGTACTATGCGGACGGCATGTTCCCGCCCATGGAGCTGGATAACGGTCATTACCGCCTGAAGGCTATGAACTGCCCGATGCACAACGAGATTTACCGTTCTCGTGGCCGTTCGTACCGTGAGCTGCCGCTGCGTTTCTTCGAGTTCGGTACCGTGTACCGTGACGAGAAGTCCGGCGTGCTGCAGGGCCTGACCCGTGTGCGCATGATTACTCAGGACGACTCGCACTCGTATGTGACGAAGGAGCAGGCACCGGACGAGGTGCGTCACCTGTTGAAGTTCATGCTGAGCCTGCTTGAGGACTTCGGCATGACTGACTTCTACCTTGAGCTGTCGACTCGCGACACTGAGGGTGATAAGAAGGATAAGTTCATCGGTACTGATGAGCAGTGGGAGGCGGCTACCGCGGTTCTGGAGCAGGTTGCGAAGGAGACCGGCCTGGAGCTCGTCCCGGATCCGGGTGGTGCTGCGTTCTACGGCCCGAAGATTTCGGTTCAGGCGAAGGACGCGATTGGCCGTACCTGGCAGATGTCGACCGTGCAGTACGATTTCAACCAGCCGAGCCGTTTCGGTCTGGAGTACCAGGCTGCTGACGGTACCGTGCAGGAGCCGGTCATGATTCACTCGGCGAAGTTCGGCTCGATTGAGCGCTTCTTGGGTGTGCTGACCGAGCACTATGCGGGTGCGTTCCCGGCATGGCTCTCGCCGGTCCAGGTTATTGGTGTGCCGGTGGCTGAGGCGTTCAACGACTACATGACCGAGATCGCGGATAAGCTGCGTGCGCACGGTGTGCGTGTTGAAGTGGATTACGGTTCGGACCGCTTCACTAAGAAGATTCGTACCGCGTCTACTGAGAAGGTTCCGTTCATTCTGATTGCTGGCGGTGAGGATGCGGAGCACGGCGCTGTTTCGTTCCGTTTCCGCGGCAACAAGCAGGAGAACGGTGTGCCCGTGGATGAGGCTGTGGCACGTATTGTGGAGCATATCCGCAACCGCGTGAACGAAGACCCTAAGCCCAGCACTGAAGCTGCTGAGTAGTACTAGGCTTTCTGGTCTAACTCATATATAGAAACCACCCCCTTTGCGGCGACAAGCTGCGGAGGGGGTGGTTTCTTTGTGTGCTTTGGGGAGGCGCGGGTGGGGGAGTGTGGTTGGGTGTAGAAAGCTGTGTTGTGCGGGAGTTTTTCCTAGTCCGGGCGGGTGTCTTCGTGCTAGTGTAAGTGATGGTGCTAACGTTCGTTGCCGTTCGGAGGTGCCGGTAATTGTACGATTCGGATAAGGATGTCTGGATGTATATGAGTACCTTATGTGACGGGTTTATTGTTCGCAATTTTAAGGAGGAGCTTATCAGGTAAATGTTTCTGAAACTTATTTTAATTATTTCGTAACTATACAAGGAGGTATTGTGTACATCAAGCGCGTTGAGCTAGAGAATATACGTTGTTTCTCTGGAAAAGAAGAAATTTTCTTATCGCCGGGCTTAAATTATTTTGTGGGTGAAAACAATAGCGGTAAATCGAGTGTAATGCACGCACTTGACTATATAAGGAGCTTTTCGTCTAAGGATGAGTCAAAAATTTATGCAAATAATACAGATTTATCAAAAGTTATTATAGATATTGCTGAAGATAATTGGGATGAAATTTTACAAGAGGGATCTTTAGCAAAGCTAGCTACATATCTATTTGACGACCCTAACGGGGAGGGGCAAATTTTACGAGTGCGACGCCAATCGAGAGAAGAATCTGTTATTCAGAATGGGAAGAAAGTAAATATTGATTCTAAAAAAGTTGCTTTCTGGAACCAGGAGAATAAACAGTACGAAAATGCTACGGGAATCGATGCGACATTTAAAAAATTATTAGATTTAAATTTCATATATGCTGATGAAGCTCCGGGAGACCATTCAGATATGTCGGGTACAAAAACTCTTGGAAAGCTTATTGCGGGATGTATATCTGATATTGCTTCACGCGAATTATGGGACAGTTTTAACATAGCTCATCGTAATTTATTTATTGAAAATGGCAATGGTGGTGTTCAGGACGCACTGTTTGGTTTGGGTAAAGAGCTGAGTGAGATACTTGCCAAGCAATATGCGACTGGTATTCAGGCAAAGTTTATGTTTGAAATGCCAGATACCTCCTCTTTCCTCAAATCGGGATATGTTTCTATATCTAATGGCAATAATGGGGAGGATGAAACCGACCTGGCAAATAAAGGCACAGGGTTGCAGAGGGCGTTTATGTTGGCCTTACTGCAACTTTATGCCAGGAAATCTACAGGAGGTTTTGATAAGCCTCATCGTATTACTTTTGGCTTGGACGAGCCTGAAACATGGTTGCATCCGAGGGCTCAGATCAAGTTGATCGAGGCAGTAAGGGAAATTTCTAAAAAGCAACAGGTTCTCCTTGTGACACATTCCCCCTATATGTTACAAAATTTCAGCCCTGATGACTCTGCCGTTATTATTTTTGGTGATAATCAGAATGGTGGAAGGACTTTTGCATATACTGAATTAAACAAATGCAATTTGCCATACATTTCATGGAATGCAATTAATTATTATGTTTTCGGTGTTCCAAGTGTTGAATTTATGGATGAACTTTATGGCCATTTTCAGGTAAAGGTCAATAAAGGTAAGCCTTTACGGGAAAATGAAATAATTAAGAGTCTAAATGAGCGTGGTGTAAATTCAACTGAGATTTGGCTAAAGGAGTCTGTGAGGAAGGATGTTAATGGAAATGAGGTAAAGTCTTATAAACCTTTTAATGTTCCTCTCTGTGTTTATGTGAGAAATTCAGTTCATCATCCAGAAAATCGTAAGAATGACAAATATACAACAGATCAACTGGGGAAAGCTATTAAGGAGCTCGAATCTGTCATTAAAAAATTAAATGTAAGCGGTGCAAGTAGTTAATGAATTTAGTTGTATGTCAAATTTGTTTTAATTTATATATTGATAGCATGTTCCATATGTAGGTAAATGGAATTTTTAAAATTTTAGATGAAGAAGACCTGGTGGGTATTATTAAAGTAATATCCACCAGGTCTTTTTCTATGTGTTAGGGGCGGGGGAGCTGACCCTGAGAACCTTAATGATTTGCAAAGGATGCATCTAGCGAATAGCCTGACCAACAGTTGCAAGCTATGAACTTTATTGACGTTAAGGGGCTCTTCAGAGTTGAGTGTGGTTGG
>NZ_KV808296.1:0-311 GCF_001812205.1 Rothia sp. HMSC069C10 | reverse complement strand
AGGCCGTGTATTCGTAATGAGTGCCCAACTCGTAGTAGAGGTAATCGTCCAGGGGCATCTTCACGATGTCCTGCTCCGCGTCGAAGATGGCGTGGACGCTTTCGTCGCGTTCCAGCGGCGGGTTGAAGAGCGAGCATGCACTCAGCGGGAGCACGCCGATGGCCAGCAGGGCGCCCGTGGCGAGCAGGCGGCGGCTCATGCCAGTGCGAGGGCTAGTTCCGGTGCCAGGAGCAGATACGGCGGAGTGGCGGTTGAGGGACTTCATCGTCAAAACTCCTTATCGTGAGAGTGAGTTGTACACCACATTACAC